>CACZWD010000006.1 GCA_902784805.1 uncultured Ruminococcus sp.
TTCGTCGGTTTTTTCGTAAGTGAAAGGGTTTATAATTTTTGCGCCCGAAATGTCGAGACCTTTGCTGTTTGCTTCAATTTCTTCGGGAGTGCCGATAATGATAAGGTTCGCTATGTCCTCTTTAAGAATAGTTTCGGCAGCCTCAAAGGTTCTTCTGTCCATAGACTCCGGCAAAACAATGGTTTTTTTGTTTTGTCTTGCGCGCTCTTTGGTTTTTTCTAAAAATGTACTCAATTTCGTTTCCTCCGTTTATAATAAAATTTTTTTAAACATTTTCAAAACAACATATATATTATATAACAAATCTTTTCTTTTTACAAGAGTTTTTGGGAAATTTTTGGAAAAATTTTAATTATATTGTTTTTACGGGATTGAAAAATTTTGAAATATATGTTATAATAAAAATGTACTATTAAAATAAGGCTTCGCCATATTGCGGCTTTGCCGTAAGGAAATTTTTATTGTTTCATTGTTTCGCGGCACGTTGCGCCGCTGCATATATGTTATAATTATTATGTTGAGCTATATTCTTTTTAAAATAAACCGAAGGAAAAGTGATTAAATGATAATTTTGGGAATAGACCCCGGTATCGCGATTGTGGGGTACGGAGTTATTGAGCATACAGGAAACCGTTACCGGACGATAGCCTATGATTCGCTGTTGACGCCGGCGCATACGCCCGACAGCGAGCGGCTTAAAACCATATATACGGGATTAAGGCAGATAATTTATGATTATAAACCGGAGGTTTGCGCCATAGAAAAGCTCTATTATAACAATAACGCGAAAACCGTAATTCAGGTGGCGCAGGGGCGCGGCGTTGCTATGCTTGCCGCCGCCAACGAGGGGCTTAAAGTCTATGAATATACGCCGCTTCAGATAAAGCAGTCGCTTACGGGGTACGGAAAAGCCGATAAAAAACAAATGCAGCAGATGACCAAAATGATTCTGGGGCTCGATAAGGTTCCGAAGCCCGACGATACTGCCGACGCTCTTGCTGTGGCAATATGTCACAGTCATTTTGCGGCTTACAATATGTTAAATGAACGCTTGGAGGAAACGAAATGATTTCATATATCAAAGGTATTGTCGAATACGCGGGAGCGGATTTCGCGATTATTGAGTGCGGCGGTATAGGATACAGGGTGCGTATGCCGCTGTCGCAGCTTACGGCTTTGCCGCATATCGGCACGGAAGCAAAGGTATTTACATATATGTATATCCGTGAGGATATTTTAGACCTTTACGGATTTATGAGCGAGGAAGCGCTTAAAATTTTTGAAATGCTTATTTCGGTAAACGGCGTGGGACCCAAAGCCGGGCTTTCTGTTCTTTCGGCATATTCGGCGCAGGAGCTTGGCGTTTTAATTTCAACGGGCGACCATAAAGCAATAGCGAAAGCGCAGGGAATAGGCGCGAAAACGGCGCAGAGAGTAGTGCTTGAATTAAAAGATAAAATAGGAAAAACAGGCGCGGATACAGCCGATTTTGAGGAAAGTCCGTCAGCATCGTCAAATGCTTTAAACGAGGCAATCAGCGCGCTTGCCGCTCTCGGATATTCATATAACGAAAGCAAAGCCGCGCTCGGCGGAGCGCAGGGCGAAACAACAGAGGAGCTTATAAAATACGCGCTTAAACGGCTGGCTCTTTAAAAAGTGGAACAATATAGATAACGGATAAAAAACTTATCTGAAAGGAACAAAAACATGGACGACACAAGAAGCGTAAGCGGAAGCTTTATAAACGAGGACAGCGAAATCGAGTTTTCGCTCCGTCCCAGACGGCTTACCGAATATATCGGGCAGGAAAAAGCAAAAGAACAAATGAGTATTTTTATCGAGGCGGCAAAAAAACGCGGAGAATCGCTTGACCATGTGCTTTTGTACGGACCGCCGGGGCTTGGCAAAACCACGCTTGCGGGGATTATCGCAAACGAAATGGGAGTAAATATAAGAATCACCTCCGGTCCCGCCATTGAAAAATCGGGCGACCTTGCGGCAATACTTACAAACCTTTCCGCGAATGACGTTCTTTTTATTGATGAAATTCACAGATTAAGCCGCAGCGTTGAGGAAGTGCTTTATTCCGCCATGGAGGATTTTGCTCTGGATATCATAATCGGCAAAGGTCCGGCGGCACGCTCGATAAGGCTTGACCTTCAGCCGTTTACTTTAATCGGCGCAACCACAAGAGCAGGTATGCTTTCTCCCCCGCTTCGTGACCGTTTTGGGGTGATATCAAGGCTTGAGCTTTACAGCACGGAGGAGCTTTCAACAATAGTCAAACGCTCTGCGGGCATACTCGGCATAAGCATTGACGAGGCGGGAGCGAAAGAGATAGCCTCCCGTTCAAGAGGTACGCCGAGAATAGCTAACAGGCTCTTAAAGCGCGTGCGCGACTACGCGCAGATACGCGCGGAGGGCGTAATAACGGAGAAAACGGCAAACGACGCGCTTAATATGTATGAGATAGATAAGCTTGGGCTTGATAATCTCGATAAAAGAATGATTCTTTCAATCATTCAGAATTTCGGCGGCGGGCCGGTAGGGCTTGATACGCTTGCCGCAACGATAGGCGAAGAAGCAAATACCATTGAGGACGTTTATGAGCCTTATCTTTTACAACTCGGCTTTATAAACCGTACGCCCAGAGGCAGAATGGCAACAAAGAGCGCCTATGAGCATTTTAATCTTACATTTTTAGGATAAAGGAGCAATTTATTATGAAAATTACATGGCTTGGACAAGCAGGCTTGCTTTTTGAAACAAACGGTATAAAAATAATGGTTGACCCATATCTTTCGGATAGCTGCGGCAAAGTAAATCCCGCGCTGAAGCGGCGCGTGCCGGTTGACGAAAGCTTTTTGAAAATCAATCCCGACATTATAATCTGCACACATAATCATCTTGACCATACAGACCCCGAAACGCTTGAAAAGCTTTTATGCGGCGAAAAAAGTATAACGGTGCTTGCGCCGCAGGCGGCATGGACGGAAGCGAGAAAGTTCGGCGGAAACCACAACTATGTGCAGTTTAACAGACATACGGAATTTACCGTGGGCGGCGTGCTTTTCAGGGCGGTTAAAGCCGAACATTCGGACATTCACCCCATAGGCGTTATAATTGAAGCGGAAGCGAAAAAATATTATGTTACGGGCGATACGCTTTACAACACGGATATTTTTGAGGATATTCCGCAGGGCATAGACGCCATGTTTCTTCCCGTGAACGGAGTCGGAAACAATATGAATATGACGGACGCGAAACGCTTTTGCGAAAAAATAAATCCAAAAGCCGCCGTGCCTGTGCATTGCGGGCTTTTCGACAACATTGATATGAACGAGTTTGATTACGAAAAAGCGGTTGTGCCTGAATTTTTTAAAGAAATTAAGCTGTAAAGGGGCAAAACAATATGCGTATTTTACATACCTCCGACTGGCACTTTGGCAGAAATATCGAAAACCGGTCAAGGCAGGAGGAACAGGAAAAGTTTTCCGATGAGCTTGTGAAAATTGCGGAGGAGGAAAAAACCGACCTTGTAATTGTCGCGGGTGATATTTTTGACAGCGCCAATCCGCCCGTATGGGCGGAAAAGCTCTATTATGACACGCTTAAAAAGCTTACCGACAAGGGCGTGGGAGTGGTTGTTATTTCGGGCAATCACGACAGCCCTCAAGGGCTGTGCAGCGCCGAAAGCCTTGCGGGAGCAAGCGGAATTATTATGTGCGAATATCCTTCAACCGTTGTACGCACAGGCAGCTACGGCGGTCTGTTTAACGTTACGGAAAGCGGCGAGGGGTGGTTTAAGCTTACACTCAAAAACGGCGGGAAAGCCGTTATAGCGGCACTTCCCTACCCTTCCGAGAGCCGCATAGCGAAGCTTACGCGGTTTGTTTCGGGCGAGGACGAGGTCAAGGCAAGCTACAACGAGAAAATAAAAGAAATCGCTTTTTCGCTTGCGGAGCGTTTTGCGCCCGACTGCGCGAATATTTTTGTTTCGCATATTTATATTGACGGCGGCAAGACCTCCGATTCGGAGCGTAATTTTCAGCTTGGCGGAGCGTACGCGCTTAATACCGACATTTTTTCACCCGAATGTGACTGCGCAATGCTCGGACATCTGCACAGACCGCAAAAGATAAACGGAGCTATGTGCCCCGTATATTACAGCGGTTCGCCGCTGGCATACAGCTTTTCGGAGGCGGGATATGCGAAATCGGTTTATATAGCGGATATTAAAAACCATAAGGCGGAGGTTAAAGCCGTTCCGCTTACCTGCGGCAGAGCGCTTGTGAGTGCCGAGGTAAACGGCGCCGCGGAGGGAATAGCGTGGTGTGAGGCTCACAGCGGCGATAATATCTGGGCAGAGCTGACCGTAAAGGGAAATATGCCGATTTCGTCGGAGCAGCTTAAAGCAATGCATGATGCCTGCGGCGGGCTTGTGAGCGTAATCCCCGATATTGCTTCCGACAAACAGGAAATATCCGCAGGGGGAGAAAAACGCCTTTTGAAGCCGGTTGAAGAAAGCTTTGAGGATTTTTACCGTCTTAAATACGGCTGCGATATGCCCGAAAATGTAAAAAAAGTTTTTGCGGATTTGCGAGGTGAAGCTTAACATGAGACCAATATATCTTGAAATCGAAGGCTTACAGAGCTATAAAAGCTTGCAGAAAATAGATTTTGAAAAGCTTATGGAAAACGGGCTTTTCGGCATATTCGGAAAAACGGGCAGCGGAAAATCAACCGTGCTTGACGCGATAACTCTCGCGCTTTACGGAAAAGTCAGCCGCGCGGCGAGAGGCACACAGGGAATAATGAATAACGAATGTGACCGTATGAGAGTTTTGTTTAAATTTTCGCTCCTTACGGGCGGGAACAGAAATGTTTATCTCATAGAGCGTGTTTTTGCGCGTAAAAACGAAAACAGCATTGAGCCGAAGCTTTCGAGAATGTTTTTGTGTAAACCCGAAGGCGAGCTTCCGCTTGCGGAAAAAGCCAAGGATATAGAACAGGCGGTAAGAGAGCTTATAGGGCTCGAATATGAGGATTTTACCCGTGCCGTTGTGCTTCCGCAGAATAAATTTCAGGAATTTTTAACTATGGAAAAAGCCAAAAAGCTTTCAATGCTTGAACGGCTTTTTAATCTCGGTGAATACGGCGAAAAGCTGAATGAGCGTGTTAAGGTAAAAAGCTATGAGGTTGAAAAAGAGCTTGAAAATGTAAAGGGAACACTTTCGGCGGTTGAAAATTCGGACGATAACGCTCTTAACGCCGCAAAAGAAAAATTTGAAGCTCTTGAAGCGAGCAGAGATAAAGAGCTTGCGGATTTTAAGGCGGCGGAGGAAAAATTTGCTTCCGTAAAAGACCTTTACGAAACCTCGGCAAAGCTTACAAAGCTTGAAAGCGACCTTGAAAATGCCCTTTCCGAAAAGGATTATTACGACCGTATTGCGAACAAGCTTAGTTTAAGCGCCAAGGCAAAGGAAACGGAGCCTCTTTGGTACGCGTATAAAGAGCTTGTTCAAAAAACAAAAAAAGACGCGGCGAAAGCGTCAGAGCTTGCGGATAACGCGGGGCGGACAGAGGAGCTTATAAACAGGACAAAGAACAAATTAAATACCGTAAAGCAAAAAGCGGAGTTGACACTGCCCGGGCTTTACGCAAAGAAAACAAAGCTAACGCAGAGCATAGATTTACAGAAGCGCTTTGACGCGTTTACGGCAAGTATAGAGCAAAAAGAGCAAAAAGCGGAGGAGCTTAAAGAAGCTTCGCTTAAAATAGCGGAGGAAAAGAATAAAAATCAGATACGCCGCAGGGAAATTGACGCCGAGCTTGCGGGCTATGACACATTTTTCAGAGAAAATAAGCCGAAGCTTGCGGTCAGAACAAAGCTGCTTGAAGGGCAAAGGCTTGAAAACGATATGCTTTCGGCGCAGGCGGAGGCTGAAAAAGCGAAAGGCGACCTTGCGCGCGTAAAGCTTGAAAAAGAAAACACAGAAGCCGAAATCAAAAAAGCGGAAAGCACACTTTCGGAGCTTACCGAAAAATATGAAAAACGCAAAGGCTCAATAGAAGGCACAATAAATCAGTATAAATCCTTTAAGGCCGATTATGAGGAAGAAAAAGCAAAGCTTGAAGCCGAAATTGAAGCGCTGCTTTTAAACGAAACCGCGTATAAGCTTTCAAAAAATCTTGATGAGGGAACGCCCTGCCCCGTTTGCGGAAGCGTTCATCACCCTACGCTTGCGGTGTTAAATGAGGAGAGCGCGGCGCGGATTGAAGAATGTCGCAAAGAAATCAAACATTTTGATGAGGAAATAGCGGACGCCGACAAAATTATTTTCAGCTTTACGGGCGGTTACGGAAACGGTCAGAAATCGGAATTGCTTATTGAAATTGATAAGCTTATGGGCGATATTTCCGCCGTCAGCGCGAAAAAAGAGCTTATGCTTGAGAGACTTGAGCTTTTGGAAAAGGATTACGAAAAAGCCTTTAATGCGGCGGAGGGCGCAATAAAGGTTCACTTTGAGAAAAACAATATTCTTTCAAAATTTATGGCGGAAAACGGGCTCGGCTCAATAAGAGAGGAAACGGAAAAGCTTGATGATATCGAAAAAGAATTGACTTCTACCGAATCCGAGATGTATAGGCTCAGAGAAGAAAAGGACTCTCTTGCCGAAAAATATAATACGGTTATTGAAAAGCAAAGTCAGGTTGATACAGAGCTTGCGTCAGTAATATCCGCGGCGGGCGAGCAAAGGCAGACTGCGGCGGAGCTTGAAAAACAGCTTTCCGCAATAGTGGGAGAAGGAACGGTTTATGACGAGATTTCCCGCACAGAAGCGGAGATACGCAGCATAAACGCCGAGCAGGAAGACGCCGAAAAGCAGCTTTCGGAGCATGAAGCGAAGCGTGACGAAATAGCCGAAAACATAAGGCTTCTTGAAAACGAAACGGTAAAAACAAAAGCCGAGCTTGAAGGCACAGAGGAAAAAATCGGAGCGATTCTGGAAGGAACCGATATTTCTTCACCCGATATTATTCTTCAGGCAAAGCTCAGCGATGATATGGAAAATAATTACAACGTCGCGATTTCAAAATACGAAAGCGGAATAACAAGAATGCGTACCGAAATCGCGCTTTCGCATGAAAAGCTTAAAGGCAAAACCGTGACGGCAGCCGATTATGATAAGGCAAAAAGCAAATATGACAAGGCGGCGGCAAAACGTGATGAAACGCTGTCGTCGCTTGAGGTTGCGAGAAATGAGCTTGAAAAGGTTACCGAGAGTAACCGCAAATGGAAGATTGTCAGCGAAAATCACAGCAGGCTGCAAAGCGAAACAGACGCGCTTAACGCCATAAAAAAGCTTATTTCGGGCAACAAATTTGTTGAATACGTAGCGGAAGAAAGCCTCAGATATGTGCTTCTTGAAGCGTCCGAAATACTTTCAATGCTTACAAACGGAAGGTACAGAATAGAGCTTGGACAGGAAGGCGAATTTCTTGGAACGCTTTCGGGCGGCGAAACGTTTTTAACATCGCTGTCGCTTGCGGTCGCGCTTTCAAAGCAGATACAGCTTAAAGGCAAAAGCCCGCTTGAGTTTTTCTTCCTTGACGAAGGCTTCGGTTCGCTTGATACAGAGCTTCTCGATACGGTTATCACAAGTCTTGAAAAGCTTTCGTCGGGTTCAAGGGTTATCGGTGTTGTGAGCCATTTAAGACAGCTTCAGGAAAGGATACCGAAAAGGCTTTATATAAGCCGTGACGCGGACAATTCAAGCTTTGTTACACTTGAAACGATTTAACGGGCAATTTTGAAAGTAACCAAGTGAAAAAATTTTCATATACTGATATTGAGGCTTTTAAAAAGCCTGAATATCAGTATTTTAGAAAGGTTTGGTTACAAATATGTTTGATAACAGATATAACGGATATTACGGCTGCGGAGTAAGCCCGTACAGCTGCGGCGGAAACAATAACTATTATCCGCAGCGTGACGAGTGCTGCCAGAGAGCGTTTGAGAGAGGTTTTCGTCTCGGACTTTCCTACGCCGATAACGACAATGACTGTGGCTGCGGTTTTCATCAGAGCTGCTGCTGCAACTGATTGTTAAATTTTTAATTTCTTTGTGCCCCGGCTTATTATGTCGGGGCATACGAATTTTAAAAATAAATGACAAAAATTTTCTCTTTTTCTTGACATTTTTCTATATAAAATGTATAATAATATAAAATACATAATGTCAGCGCAAAATCTTTTTATTTTATGAGAGGTGATTCCGATGAATAATATGTTCTGGATTATTGCGCTTGTTGTTTTCGGAGTGCTTGAAGCGGCAACCGTCCAGCTTGTTTCGATATGGTTTATGGGCGGCGCGCTGGCGGCTTTTATTGTGTCAGAATGCGGGTTTGATATGACAGCGCAGGTGACGGTTTTTGTGCTTGTTTCGGCGCTTCTTCTCCTTGTCACAAGACCGCTTGTGAAAAAAAGGCTTGAAAAAAACAAAACAGCGACAAACGCGGACAGTCTTATAGGCAAAGTAACTCTTGCTCATGAGGATATATCAAATATAAAAGAAACAGGCTCCGTTAAAATCGGCGGAGTAATCTGGGCGGCACGTTCTTTAAGCGGCGAGGACATTCCGGCGGGAGAGTCTGTTAAAATTGAAAAAATCGAAGGCGTAAAGCTTATAGTATCAAAAAATAAAAGAGAGGATTGATTTTATTGACGTTTTTACTTGTACTTTTGGTTATTGTTTTACTTGTTTTTGTATCGAACATAAAAATTGTTCCGCAGGCGCACGCGTATATTATCGAGCGTTTCGGAGGATATTATCAGACCTGGGGTGTAGGGCTTCATTTTCTTGTGCCGTTTATTGATAAAATTGCCAAAAAAGTCAGCCTTAAGGAGCACGTTGTCGATTTTCCGCCTCAGCCCGTTATCACCGAGGATAACGTTACCATGAAAATTGACACCGTTGTGTATTACCAGATAACGGATCCCAAGCTTTTTGCTTACGGTGTCGAGCGCCCCATGATGGCAATAGAAAACCTTACGGCGACAACGCTTCGTAATATTATAGGCGACCTTGAGCTTGACGAAACGCTTACTTCAAGAGATACCATAAACACAAAAATGCGCGCTATTCTTGACGAAGCGACAGACCCGTGGGGAATAAAGATAAACCGTGTTGAGCTTAAAAACATTATTCCTCCCGAGGAAATTCAGAACGCGATGGAAAAGCAGATGAAAGCTGAACGTGAGCGCCGTGAGTCTATCCTTCGCGCCGAGGGTGAGAAAAAATCCGCCGTGCTTCTTGCAGAAGGCGAAAAGGAGTCTGCAATTCTTCGTGCCGAGGCTAAAAAACAGGCGGCTATAAAGGAAGCGGAAGGTCAGGCGGAGGCAATTCTTGCCGTACAAACGGCTGTTGCCGAGGGTATCAAAAAAATCAATGAGGCAAATCCGTCGGACGCTTATGTTGCGATGAGAGCGCTCGAAAGCTTTGAAAAGGCGGCGGACGGCAAAGCCACGAAGATTATTATTCCGTCACAGATCAGCGGAATAGCAGGGCTTGCCGCAAGCGTAAAAGAGCTTATAAGTACGGATAACAAGTGAAATTGAAATATTAAAAAGAGCCGTAGCAAAATCACTCATTTTGTTACGGCTCTTTTTGTGAAAACAGGCGATTTTTCGTGGCCGACCGCCGCATTTTCATTTATAAAATCTTCATTACATATCAATGATTTCAGTAATAATATTATATATTTTTTTCTTTTTTGTTTCAGGCAAGCTTAACACCTCATTGTAAATTTTAGAGGCATAATCGTCCTTTTTATATTCTATATTTTCAAAAAGCGCCTGCGGAGGCAAATCAAGACCGTTTGCGATTTTATATATACTTTCAAGTGTCGGGCTTTTTTCGCCCCTTTCAAGCTGCCCTATATATGTCGGATGCAGCCCGCAAAGCTCCGCCATTTTTTCCTGACTTATTTTTTTTGATATTCTTATACCGCGAATCCTTTTTCCGAAAAGTACCTTTATGTTATCCATTTTTTACACTGCCCTTTCTTTTTTATCATAAATTAACACTTTGTTTAAAAACATACTATTGTATATAATTATTTTTTTCAACATACTATTGACTTTAAAAACAAAATATGATATACTATTGTATGCGGTTATTAAATTTTTATTAACTAAAGTATAAGGAAGGTGGATTTTAATGATTAAAAAATTTTTAGCAACAATTTTGATGACATTTTTACTGTTGCAGCCTATGTGCAGCTTTGCATCAAATGATAACATAACGGTTTATGTTGATGATAAAACCGTTATGTTTGACGTACAGCCGCAAATGATTGGCGGACGAACGATGGTTCCGTTAAGAGCTATTTTTGAAAGTCTCGGTGCAACTGTTGAGTGGGAAGAAGCAACCAAATCAATTACAGCTTATAACGAAGCATATATGGTAAAAGCTCAAATAGACAGCCCTAAATTAATGGTTAACGGTGTTGAAAAAACAATGGATATTACCCCTTTGATTGTTGACGGCAGAACGCTTGTTCCGGCACGATTTGTTGCAGAAGCGTTTGATTGTGATGTTAACTGGGACGGTAACACAAAAACTGTTAATATAACAACTAAACCCATTAATTATAATAATTTAGAAAAAGATACAAACAGTAACATTACTTCGGTTGAGTCTAAAAATGAAAAACAGGCATACTCAGAGAGTCCAATATATTTTAATAAATATTCATTTCAACCGACAAGGCAGATTGAGGTAGCTTGTACAAATATAATAAAAGGCTCTCAAGCAAATGCAATAATAAATAGTGAAAATATGTTTAATGATAAACCTTCCGCAGGGCAAGAATGGATAATTATGGAATTTTGTGTAAAATATATATCTTCTTCGGAAGGTAAAGATGACGAATTAGAAGCAAGCGATATTATTTATAAAGATAAATTTTACGCAGAAGATAAAAGTTCCTTAAATGTTTACGATTCCGCAACATTGGGGGATAAATATGGAGCTTACAGCGTTTTTAACGTAAAAATGTACCCCGGAAGCTCGGCTAAAAAAGTAGTTATAGGATTATTGATTGATAAATATGAGGGAAACATATTGCTAAAAATTCCGACCAATGCAGGCAAAAGCAACGAGTGGATAGAGTGTAATCCTATATCTACTAATGATGCCGACGTAAAATCAAGCGAAGATAATTCTTCAAAAGAAACAAGCAGCACAAGTAAAAAATATTATAAAGGAACAGGAGTTCCAACATATACAAGTATAACAGGAGTTAAATTAAAAAATTTGGAAAAACTTTCTTCCGGCTCAACTGTTTATCAATATAAATACAGTTCATCAGATGATGTAGGCGACTATTGGAAAGCCTTAATAGATAATGGATGGGTTGAGCTTGATGGTGATGACCCGACGACAAATGACGTATTTGAAAGTGCATTTTATAAAGGAACAGAATTTGTTATATGTAATGTTTACCTTTATTTTGATGAAGTATGGATTACGCCCGCTGAAGTATGATTGTTTATAATATCATTTTAACCAAATTTTTCATTGGATAAATTCTCTTTAAAGGAATAATAATACTAATGTAAAATTATTCAAAAGGAGATTTTAAAATATGAAAGCAACAGGAATTGTGCGCAGGATAGATGACCTCGGCAGAGTTGTAATTCCAAAGGAAATTCGCCGTACAATGCGGATTCGTGAGGGCGACCCGCTGGAGATATTTACCAACCGTGACGGAGAGGTTATTTTTAAAAAATATTCGCCCATAGGCGAGCTGAGCGATTTTGCCAACGATTATGTGGATGTTTTGTCGAGAACGACGGGACATATTGTTTGTGTTACGGACAAGGATTCTGTAATCGCGGTCGCGGGCGCGCCGAGAAAAATGTTTATGGATAAACGCGTAAGCGGCGAAATGGAAAAAATAATGGATTCGCACGCGCCGTTTACAGGAGGAACAGGAGAAAATGAAGTTGAAATTATAGAAGGAGAAACCGCCTATACCGTCGGTGTTGCCGTGCCGATTATAACTGAGGGCGATACCGTGGGAACGGTTGCAATTTTAACAGATGACAAAAGCGTTTCAATGGGCGAGGTTGAGCAAAAGCTCGCATACGCGGCGGCAGGGTTTATAGGCAAGCATATGGAAAGTTAGAAAATTAATAGTTTAAGCGGCAGACGGCAAAAGATTGACGTCTGCTTACTTATTTACCAAAAAAGCCGATATTAAAAAATTTTTTAATGAAGTTTTTAAAAAAATCCTTGACAACTGCGGAAAACTGTGGTATAATAATTTAGTCAAGTGAGTGCGCAGGCGTTCTTACGGATACTTGCGGGTGTAGTTCAATGGTAGAATCTCAGCCTTCCAAGCTGATTGCGTGGGTTCGATTCCCATCACCCGCTCCATATGCGCCTGTAGCTCAGTAGGATAGAGCAACTGCCTTCTAAGCAGTGGGTCGGGAGTTCGAATCTCTCCAGGCGCGCCATAACCTTGGCATATGGTGGGTATAGTTCAGTTGGTTAGAGCGCTAGTTTGTGGCACTAGAGGTCGTCGGTTCGAATCCGACTACCCACCCCATTTATTTTAGATTTAATGGGATGTCGCCAAGGGGTAAGGCACCAGACTTTGACTCTGGCATTTCGTAGGTTCAAATCCTGCCATCCCAGCCAATGACAACTTGCGGGAATATCCTGCTTATATATTTAATAATTCATAAGGGCCATTAGCTCAGAAGGCTAGAGCACCTGCCTTTTAAGCAGGGTGTCCGGAGTTCGAATCTCCGATGGCTCACCACGTCGGAACGGACTTTGCTCCGTTCCGATTTTTGTTTGCACAAAAATCAGTCACACGCGCCGTCGTTCCTCCTCTCCGCAAAAAAGCACGCTTGGCGAAAGCTGCTCAGTTGTAAACGCCTTCGCGACGCTTCGCTTTCGCTACCACTTTTTTGTGGTTTGCGCCTGCGGCGTTTGTTTGGTCTCGGCTCGCTTGTAAACGCGTTCGCTGTCGCATGACCTGCCTACCAACCTTTTTCGGGCATGCGCCTGCGGCGCGGGTACATCTAAATCGTTTGGCTTTTCCAAAAAAATTCTGCTTCGATTATAACAGGATTTTTTAGCTAAAAAACATATCCCAAAATAATTTTTTGTGAGTTTAAATTATGCCTAAATAAAGATTAATTACGGTAATTTAGAATAAATTTTAAATTTAAGAAGGAGGTACACTATGTCTTACGAAACATACATACGCCATGCAAGCGGAGATACGGCAATATTATTTGTTCACGGCATTATGGGGAGTCCGATGCATTTTGAAAGATTTATTCCGCAAGTTCCTGACGAATACGGAATTTACAATATTTTGCTTGACGGACATGGTGGCAGTGTGCGTGAATTTTCAAAAACATCAATGAAGAAATGGAAGAAACAGGTTGACGAAGCAGTGGGTTTTCTTTTGAAGCGTTATGACAAAATATTTATTGTTGCACATTCAATGGGCACTTTTTTTGCAATGGACGCAGCCGTGAAGTATTCTGGACGCGTTAAAGGGTTATTGCTTTTGCAAATGCCGCTGAAAATCGGAGTAAAACCGTTTGCGGTTAAATGTTCCTTGAAGGTTTTGTTTGGTTTTATTAAAGATGATGACGAGTTTATGCAGGAATATAAAAATGCGAATATATCCGCTGAATGCTATTGTTTTTCCCATCTATTTATCACTCTCTGCATTTGTAAATTTCTTATTTATCTGTCTTCGTCTTATGCTCTTTTTCAGGTACTTCCGTATCTATAATTTCCATAATATCATCCAATCCGCAATCAAGGGCAATGCAAATTCTTGCCAGCACATCGGAACTCACGGTTTCATTATTCGTGAGTTTGGCGATATTATATCCGCTTATCTTTGCTTTCTCTTTCAGTTGAATTTTCTTCATATCCTTGTCAATAAGCATTTTCCAAAGTTTTTTATAACTGACTTTAACCAAAATATAGCACTCCTCTCAGTTTAAAATTCAACTTTTACATTTTACCACAAAAATCTCATTTTTTCAATAGAAACACCAAAAGTTTTAGTATTTTTGCAAGTTAACCTATATCTCTATTTGTCAAGATCAATTAAATATCTGAATCTCCTCATTTCATCATTTTCAATGCTTAAAAAGTATAAACAGGTCCATGGTAGGGGCTTGAACTATTTTGAAAAAGCAAGCAACCATGCGGGTTTGAAGGGTTCAAGCCCCTTCCTGTGTTCCGATTTTTGCAAAAATCAGTAATACGACCAAAAGTACACTTTTTTGCGAAAATTCAAGGAATGGCCTGGCCACGCGGTTTACAGGGCTTTTGGTTCAAAACCTTGAAGTACACCTGTCAAGTTTTTTTCTGTAACATTTGTTTTTGACCTGTAACATCTGTTTTCGACGACGGGCGGACTCGAACTTTTTGCTCAATAAAGCTAAAAAATCCAGTGTTTATGCGGGCTTGCGGGGTTCGAGTCCGGTCAAGCGAGCTGTCAAATTTCAGGTGACGGGAGGCTCAATTCCTATGATTTTGAGCTTGAAATCTCAAAAAAGTCAGTGTTTATGCGGGTTTGAAGGGTTCGAGTCCGCCCCTCCGCGCTTTTTGGCATTTGTAATAATTCGAAGAATTTTACGATTTTTCACGATTTTTGGGCAAAAAATAGAGCTTTCAGTTTCTACTCCGAAAGCCCAAAAATGCCCGCAAAGCGCGTCGTTATGCGGTTTTTAGGCAAAAAGAAAAACACATCTGCATGGCAAACAAATGTGTTTTCTTACGTGGTGCGGGTGGTGTTATAGGATTTAGTAGAAATCACTGTTTTAAAAGAGTAGTTGCATTTTTTAGAATACCCATCCTTCTGCAGCACACATTTCAGTGATATTCATTGTCGTAATTCCATAATTCTTGCAGATATTTGGAATCTTATTATTTTTCTCTTTATTTTCTTCTGTAATTATTATTAACTCATATTTCATTGCAGTTGCAATCAAAAAAGCATCACCCGAGGAAGAACCATTAGGACCTGAAAAATCTATCATTTTGGGATGTTCTGTAACAATCTTCCTTACATTTCTCTGCACCTCATTATCAATTGGCAAAATAACACATTGATTCAAACCAAGCCACTTGCCAACGACATCATCCTTTTTTACCTCTTCTTCTATTTCAGAACAAGTAACAATAGTCTGTTCTACTATGCTTTTTTCAATCATTTCCCATAAGCTTTTATATACTTGCCGCGGAAGGGTATCAGTTGGTTTTTGAGCCAATATTGACGATGCGTCAATAAGGTATTTGTATGGGAGTTTAAACAAAGTCAACTGTTCCATTTCGATACCTCCCTCAAAAACTTATCAACATGTTTCTGCGCGATGCCCAAATGCTGTGCTATGTCGCGTTTGCTATATACTTCCTCGCCATACCCGCGATAAAGAGCCTTGCAAACAGCAGAACTTGTTCGATCAATAGCATCACGGCTGACACTTTTACCAAATACTGTTTTTAGTCCCGCTTGTCTTGCTAATCTCTGTTCCTCTCGTTCTTTTTCGATTATTTTACGAAATTCATCGGAATATGTTTTGTATTCTGTATCGTTTATTTTGCCACAATCAAGTAAGCGACGTATTATAACCTCTTTGCTGACAGAAAACCTATCCGCAATTCGTTGGATATCATCAGTTGTGTATGGCTTATTATATCCACCATTTTTCAAGAAAATCATCAAGGCATCTTTTGGAACTAAAAGCTCCCCGGCAACGGCGTTACAGAAAACTTCTTCTTTTTGTGCTGATATAGCATCAAACATAACATTACATACTGATGATTCTCGTTTAATCAAATGAACCAGTTCATGAATCAATGAAAATGATTTTGCGGGCGGTCTATCATCATCGTTGATCCCAATTATAGGAAGCTCTTGTTCGTATATGGCAAACCCACGCACAATTTCAACTGGGACATCTGTAAAGCACTGCACAAAAACACCATTCTGTTCAAGTTTTTCTCTAAGATACAGATAAAACTTACGTGAAGAAGTACATCTATACTGATCCTTTAAATCTATCGCATAGTGTTGTCTGATAGCATGCGCCCAATCTATCGGATTATCATTAAAAAATGATGGCACAGAAAATAGAGTTAATGGAATGCCTAATTCTGCACTCTCTTCAATAAGGAAATCACGTTCTTGCAATACATCGCAAATTGCAATATAAAAACTACTATCATCAACATTGATGCTTCTATCAAATGTCCGGTAGTTCTTAGTTGACGGTATTGTTTTTATATTGATGTCTCCCGTATTCATATACAAACCTGCAAATGGAATATGAAGGCATTTGGCAAGTTTCTTTGCTTGGAGTATTGTGGGAAGAGAGTCATCATCAACATCAAGCCACTTATGTAATTTGTCCATCTGAAAATCTGTTTTGCTATGTAAAAAATCAACCGATACCTTTTTCCCTGCACAAACATAAGGAATTACTTCTTTGTTTATTAGCGCATATATAATAGCCATCGTCCCACCTCCTCCGATAAATATCTAAATTATATAAGATAGTTGTATAAGCTGAAGAAGTATCATTTTAATATCTGTCTGTTATAACCTGCTGTTATGCCGCCTTTTCAAAAATGCGTTTCTGTGCTTTTAAGCAAGATCGTAGGTTAATAATTGTGTCTGATCCGTTATTGCAAGATGCCTGTAGTTCATCTTCTGTCAGTTCGACATGGTTGTCGTTCGCAAGCTTAACTGTATAATCATATATACGCCCAACCAAAACACCTAACTCTTCGGTCGTAAGCTGAACGCTTATTTTCTCGTAATTTTTATGCATTTTAAGGTGCTCTAATTTTTCCATCAAATTATTAATAATGTCAATATCCATATTGCCATTTCGTATTGCGCCAATATAATGTCTTAATGCCGTTTGAAAATCAACAACAACTTTAGGTTGGCGATTTTTCACTTTTGTATAAATCAATACTCCTGCAGCCACTGCAACGGTACAAGACGCTGCAATAATTGAACTTTTTTTATTCTGCTTTGCCAACTGAATAGCCTTCGCACCAATTCCTTTTGCTTGTTTTAAAGATTCTGTATCAATAGGTTGAAGATGCTTTACTATCTGCCCCTTATTGGTTCCTGTTGCATATCGAACCACGCTTCCTATTCTGCGATATATACCAGTCGCTATCCCGGTCGCTATGTCTTCTGGGATATAGAATGCGTCTTGCGCTATCGCCATATAATGCACCTCCAATCATTCATTAATCATTACCTTCATCCATGTTTTTTGCTAAAAATAGTGCCTCGTTATATTCATCTCTCGTTTCATAATCTTCAGGGAAAACTCCATAATCACTGCCATCTTCACAGTTTAAGCGCCATGCATAGGTATTATCTATAGGTTTATAAACACCCGTGTCATCGTCAAATGCACCCATCGCGCCAAGAACACCACCAAATCTAATTAAATCTTCTGTGTCTTTAATGAGCCCCATTCCCATGGCAGCACCTGTTGCAGCATAAGGATCAACTTTTCGTTTTCCGCCCTTTCTTTTCTGTCGCCGCTTTGCATAAATATAGTCTAAGGTGAACGCCGCAGCGAGATCAATTAGTGTATTAAAAGGTTCAGGGCATTTTGAAGATTTTTTATAATTCTTTCTTGACAAATAAATTGCCTCCTTTATTCCACGCCGAGTGCTTTATATACAGCATCCTCCGGACTTGAATAAAAAATGATGTTGAAATTCCCCATAAGATCAGATGGAACGATGCCCAAATCTGCCGCTGAAGTGATAGGTAACAATACTTTCTTTGCGCCGCTATCCAAGCAAACTTGTAGTGCGTTCGCAAGCTCGTCAACCTTTATCATCGTTCCCGCAATACTGATCTCACCAAGCACCGCAAGACTTGATACTGCAGGTTTTCCGAGAGCAATTGAGCAAATGGCAATAAGTGTTGGTAGTGCTAATTTGTCTGTCATTCCGATTCCTTGTAAATCCTGATAGTTCACTATATAATCTTTTGTAGTAGTACTGATGCTGCCGCTAATTCTGCCTCCGTTTGCTTTCAAATAGTTAAAAGCTGTATTTGCGGCTTCTTTACTTTTGCTGTCTGTTCCAATACCTGTTTTGTCAAATTTGCCGTTACCGGGAAGCATCTGACTTTCAAGGCGAAATACGCCGATCATTCCGGATTTGCCTCTTGAAACAGTGTAAACCTGTCCCGGATTGCACATGCCTTCCGGTATCAGTTTTCCGCCGCCTTGCTCAGGAACAGAAACAAAATGTTCTTCAAATGTTTCGTTGTCTATATATGAAAAGTTAACATCATAAAATTCCATTCCTCCGAGCTTTTTAAGCTGTTCTTTAACACGCCTGCGCATTTCAAGAGCAAAGTCGAGGATTTCTTTTATTTCTCCCTTTGAAAATTCACCGTCCGGATAAATGAGTTTAATAAGTCCATCAACCATTTTTCTGACAGCAATGGTATCACGCTGATTTAAATTGCGACCAAGTCTGAAATATTTTTCAATCACATCGCCATACTGTTCTTTCCGAAGTTCCCTGATAAACTCGGAAAGATAATCGGTAATAAACCCATAATCGTTAGTAAAATGCTCCGGTCTGAATTTCGGAATTTCCCATCCGGGAATATAGCAATGCATACGGTCGAGAAACGCAGTATCAGTACCCATTTCGGGTGGGAATGGATCAAAGAGACTTGATGTTTTTAATAGCACATCAACGCTTTGATTAATATTGCCTACAAAAACCATAGATGCTTTTGCAGCCTTTTCTTCTTTACCTCGTGCGAAAGAACCGGAAGCCATATAGTCCTTCATTATCTGAATACCGTCTTTATCTTTAAAGTTTATTCCGGCGACCTCATCAAAAGCAACACAATCCCACATTCCAACGAGCCCGACAGTTTTTCTACCCATATTGTAAAACAAATTTGCCACAGTTGTCTGACCGCCGGAAATCAAGATGCTGTTAGGTGATATTTCTTTATAAATATGAGATTTACCGGTACTTCTCGGTCCCAATTCACATAAATTGAAATTATTTTCAACCAACGGAATCATTCTTGCCAATAGCAACCATTTTTCACGATAGCTAAGTTTATCCGGCTCCATACCAATGGAACGAAGCAGAATGTCTATCCATTCATCTTTTGTAAAGGCTTTTCTTCCGTCTTTTAGTTCTTTTATATCAATATGAGGCATCTGAATCGGTGTGAGCTTTGTAATATGTATGGGAGAGGCTTTTTTGTCTTCTTCCACAAAATCATACTCAAGCTGAACGATGCACCAAATGCCGCCGCACAACAGCCTGTCAAATTTCGTTGGATATTCCTCACTGATGGGAATGGCTTTAATTCCGAGGTTTGAAAACTCAGCAAGGTATGTATCGTTTTTAATATCAAGATTAACGGTTATCTTATCAATAACCGTGTAAACTCCACGCTGGCGCAATTGTGATATGATTTTTTGCGCTTCGTCAGGGCGAACATAATTCTCGGAAAGGATTTTCTTAACATTATTAACCCCTGTTTCTATAACTTCCGGATCATCGGACGAGCAATACTGTCCGAGTAAAAACTCCAAAACATAGATCGGTACATTTGCACCTTCCTTAATAGATTTTGTAAGATCTTTGCGCACAATCCGCCCATCAAAACACTGTCTCAGTTTTTGATTCATAATTGCATTTTTATCCTCTGTTCCCATCATAAAAAGCACCGCCTCAATTAAATATTAAAGCCAAAGTCATTAGCAAAGGCTATATCAATTATAATCTCTTGTCTGAATGCCTCGAGCCCTGTTTTCTCATCTACAGCTACGATATAATTCTTTTGTGCAGGGCTGTACTGCTGATTTTTCAATGAAAAACGCAGTTTAAACACTCGCTTAACCGTATCTTTTTCCTTGCTGTCAGCAACATATATATTTTCATTTGAAATCTTTTCTCCATTTTCAGAAACAAAATAAATTTTATACGTTGCTTCCTTTACAATATCACTGATAGGCTCTGTCTGAATAAAGTCGAGAGATGTTATAAGGTTAGTGATTTTTGTCGCAAGACTAACCAGTGAGATTTTTGCAACTGTCGTGTCTTTGTGTCCTTTTTCTGTTTTTACATCAATAACCGGAATAATCATCTCCTGCGGGGAGCATCCTCCGTGAACATAATTCATACCGCCGCCGGAAACTTTGAAAATATCACTGCCGAGGGGGAATGAAACGATACGAACATCGTCGCTATCCAATATGGTATTTAACGGAATCATTCCAACACCGTCTTCGTCAAAGGCTTTGTTACTTACAATATAACGCTTTCCTGCAAATGCTCCGCTTTCAATATTTCCTATTTTATCGCTTTCGGTAAGTTTATCTCGCTTATAAATAAATCCGTGGTCTGCCGTAACAATAAAATGCACGGTGTTAGCGCTTGTTGTAAGTCTTTTTATAAGCTGATGTATCTCGTTTACAGCTTCTTCGCAGGCATCGAACACTTCGTTTTCCGTATTAAGCTTGTCTCCGCGTGCATCTATTTGATTGTGATATACATATACCACATCCATGCCGGTAAAGATTTCACGAAGCTCTGCTACCTTCATGTTTTTTATATCGTCATACTGTACCACCTTGCTGTTTTGACTCACAGATTTTAGTATCGCTTCACGCTTTGGAAGATCTTCACAAGGCATTTCATCGACAAGGATTTGATATTTGTCTGTCATCGAAAGTTTTTTATGCGGTAAAAGCGCCGCCATTCCAAACCTTGTATAAGACGGTAATACCGACTGCATTGCCTCTATGGAAGCGGTGCATTTTTCGTCACCCTGAAGCAGCTCAAAAAGCGCAACTCCTGCTTCATATCTGAGCGCATCGGAAATAATAACAACCACACGCTCTTTTGTGTATCGTACAAACCTCGAATAAAAATCAACCTGTTTTTTTATACTTGTATTGCCTGTATCTGCAATGAATTCTTTTGTAAAATTAACTGTGACCTTGTTAAGATATTCGTTTGTATAAATATTTTCAACCAAATCACGTAACGCCTCAAAGTTTGTGTTATTTTCAATTTTATCAAACCAATAATAGAACTCACGGTAGCTTCGGTCAATTTTATAACCGCTTTTTGTATATTTGCGGATAACATTATCAAGTCCGCTTACCGGGTTGTATGTATGCTTTGAAATAATATTATAAGCATTGTATAATGCTGAATACTGTGCAATTGTTCTGCTGCCGAAATGCTTTTTCTTTCGCTCTTCACACACTTCCGGTATGGTACGGTTGTATAACTTAGCACCGACATCCTCGTTTTCAAGCCTTCCGATTATCCATTTAAGTATAAAGCGGTCAACTCCCGAAAACAGAGCACAATCTGAAATGTCGGCACAATCAAGTTCTGAAAATACTTCCTGACAGCCAAGTGATGAATACATTTTTTCAGATATTTCATCAAATTTATCTCCGTAAAGATAACTGTTCATAAGGTTATCGAGAAACGCCAATATATTTCCCGTTTTGTTTGATATAAACGGCTCCCATGCCTTTGGAACACCGCAATGCATTGTTTTTGCGGCATAGCTTGCAAAGAGTGTCATTGTCAGTTTTTCAAGTGTCGGCTTTGTGTCCTGATATCCGAATACGGTTTCTGCCTGTTCCCAAAACGGAGTTAACAAATCATATTTTTCAAACTCGGCAAGATATTTGTTATCTTCAAACCCGTCATCGGTTAAAACAGAGCGGAGCACTTCTTCGAAAGAAGCTGTTTTGTTTTTACAAAGCACGCTCATAAGAGCTATTTCAATAATTGTTTTATTAAAGCTCTCAATTTCAAGATCGTAAAACTTTTGTGTCCGCTCCTTCGATGCAAAAAACTTGATATAGTGCTGAATAACGGATTTATACTTTTCGTTTATTCCGAGGTCAATTGTTAAAAGTGATGCACGGTCTGCAAAAAACTCTTTTGAATAGTGAATCATATCCGCAAGATGATTATCGCGGATAGCCGGCTTTGCAAACGGTGCATAGATAAGATAATTTGTATCCTTGTCCTCGCACTCTAAAAAGTATTTGATATAAAACTGATTATCCTGCTCCAAATGCAGAATTTTAGCATTTTCAAGCTCTAATGTGTCAATATCCTCTGCAAATTCCGCATTGGCATCATACCAAAACACGAGCTTTCGCACATCGCCTGTAAATTCACTATTTAGTTTGTCCGTTATTTGTTTTAAATTAAGCTCTGCCATACTTATCTTCCTTTTTTATTATGATTATGAACCTTCCTTATAGCGTTACATTCTTCAATGAACATTGCCGGTTTGCGTAGCTTTCTTTTAACCCTTGAAAAGATACTTGGCTCAATTATCATTTCCATCGCCTCAACCATATCGTTGCAGTATTTTTGAAAGTCATTTTTAAAATTGCGCAAATTTGATAATTTTTCATCATCCACTTCAGAAATCATAACAAAGTCAAATATCCCATTTTTGCCATGAGTATAAAGCAATTTCATATAATCGGTCACAAACTGTGCTGACTTTTCTACAACCAATGCGCTCATATACTTTTTAACAAATTTTCGCTTATTTCTGAGCCTTTCGTTTAATGCTAAAAGCAAATACTGAACTTCATCTATTTCATCCTTAAGTTTATCAATTTTTCTGTCGCCAAATGAAAGACCGATTTCTATTGTTTCTATTTTTTTATATATACTCGTTATATTTTCCGCTTCATCGCTCAGAATTTTATACTGCATATCAAACTTACATTGCTTGCGAATAGCTCCGTTGTTTATGATTACCGTACAAATACCGCCAAATACTGCTCCGAAGACTACAAGTATTACATCTTTGGAAAACGAATATGTAGCAAAAAAAGTTTCTATGCTTTTAAAAAAATCTACCAAGTTTTTTACCTCCTCATATCTTTGCTAAAATCTCCAGTTTCCTTCCGTCCTGTGCGGTTTGCACTTTTTCGTAGTTCACTTTTACGCCGTCATCAAGGTCAATGTCTATACGGGAAAGGGCGAGATGCGCGACCTTTTCATCATAGTCTTTTGTTTCTTTCAACTGCTTTGTCAGCTTGTCCTTGCGTTTTGTGGCAGTTGATACCTCACGAGCGTTTGTGCTGTTATCTATGATTTCTTGCATACGTTCTATCTCTTTTTCATACACACGCTGGACACGGTGCAGATACTCTATGCGCATATTTCCAATAGTATCGGCATTGTATCGGTGCATATAGCAGAGCGCCTTGAAGCCGTTCTGCTTTCCGCTGTCAAACAGCCAATAAATAGGGCGTTTTTGATATGTTTTTATATGATCTTTTATAAAATCGTTAAGGAAATAGTTTCTTATCACCTCACGGCTTGTGTTACCCCTGTTGCCAAGCGCAGCTGCGATAAAATCAAGATTTTCTTCAAGTGTTTCTTTACCATATACTTTTTCAACAAAATCCTCAAACAAA
This sequence comes from uncultured Ruminococcus sp., assembly GCA_902784805.1. GTDB lineage: Bacteria > Bacillota > Clostridia > RUG12999 > RUG12999 > RUG12999. Next base: position 23,542 of record CACZWD010000006.1, read on the forward strand.
CCTACTATATCATCTTTAAAATAAGGCTCATCCGTTATAGGAATTATATTATCAGCATCAACTTTAAAGCCTTTCATCGGCTCAATATCCTGACCTTTTAGATAATAAAACTCCTTATTGCCTTTGTATTTTATTGTATCTTCATCAACTTGTGAAAACTCCATATTTGCTTCATATTTTTCATATACATCTTTTAAGTCTCCTCCGGCATATATTAAGCCTTCTTTATAAATAGAGTATCTGCCAAACATACAGCCGACAGCATAGGAGATAAGCGATTTTATAATATCTTTTTTCGTAAGAAGATAGTTGCTGTTTCTCATGCTTTCAGGCGCATCTTCTTTTGTGTCGGCAATATAATGCACAGTTACATCTTTATCTTCAACTTCGGGTGTAAGCTCGTCCTGCAAACCGTAAATATCTATGAAAATGCGGTTTAATTCTTCTTCATTGGATTTTAGTTGTTTAAATCTGTTTTCACAGGCATCTTTCCAATATTTATAATCATTTTCAATCAACCAATGCTTATCATTAATCTTACTATCCTTATCATAAACAGCCGAAATGCTATGTGTTATCAGTGGATGCTTTTTGAAATCCCAAGATGTTTCAAATGAATCCCAATCAACTTTTGATATTTCAATATTTTCTTTTGCCAATTCTGCTATTTTCGTTTTTTTATTATCGTCAATTATTACAGGAATATTAGCTATATCTCCACACTGGTAGTTTATTGTAGGAGCAATAATTTTTAATATTTCCATAATAATATTTGTGTTGCACAAAGCAAGTAAATAATGTAAATTGTTTTTTGAAAAACAACTCATACCCGCTACATCAAAAATATGACCTTGGGGTTTATATCTAAATGCAGCAACACTTGAAGAAACAAGCGACCAGCTAAAGCATTCCTTGAAATAATAACTTGGATTTCTCAAAACAGATTTTTTGAAATTCTTTAGTTCACAGCCATTGTTTTCCCAGTTAACAACATAATCGTTGTTCCCATACCATTTTCTAAATTCACCGCCTTTATTATAGGGAAACCATTTTTTATTTGAAATCATTGCATCAGATGCATCATGTTCATCATACTTTATTTTTTCGTCATTTACTTCATACCACAAGCGTAAAAATCTATTATTATCGGCTGTAGCTATTCCCTGCTTGGAGTCGGCAATTTCACCTAATAAAGTACCTGATTCAAATATTTCAACAAATCTTTTACTTACCCAATAAGCCACAGGCGAGCCGGGAATTTTGGAGAAGTTGTCTTGGTTAGCTTCGTAGAAATAACCGCAACTCTTATTTGACATAGCTTCAAGAACTTTTTGTTTTTGAATTTCCATTCCACCTTTAAATTCTGAAAGTCTAAAGCATAATGCTTTGTTATCATCCTTGCCATTCTTTAAAACAAATGCGCAAATAGGCACAGTAGCTTCTTCAAACGCAGAATATTCCATTTGGATTAACGAAGTGATTGATTTATTATTTATGATGAAGTTTCTTAATTGCTCATAGGTTTTTATAAACATCCATACAAAAGGAGTCATAAAAGCAGAGTATCCGTCTTTTTTACAGAAATCAAAGTTTCTGTACATAAATACGCTGAATAAATCGCCGCTATATTCTTTATAATTACTTACAACAAAATCTTTCAAATGACTTTCTAATTTACCCATATAAGGAGGGTTAGTACAAACAACAGCATATTTCTTTGACATTATATCTGCTTGCTTTGTCAATTTAAGCATTGCCGGAACAACTGTACTGCACCAAATTTGAGAAAACAGGTCTAACTGTTTTTCAGGTGCTTCAAGGTTTGATAAGTATTCTGCAAACTCTTTATAATCGTATTGTTCGATTGTTTGCAATGAACCGATTTCTTTTGCGTGGCGATATGCGTCTATTAAGTATTCTCCAACTGCATTTAGTTCTTTGTTGTCTGTAATGCCATCGTAAGAAAATTTATCAAGCTCGTTGCTTTCTTCTATAGCTGCTATATTATTAAATATCCCTGATGTCAATGCACGGCGATTATAGCTTCTTGCCTTCATCATAACAGCAAAATAAGCAAGCTGATACGCACGCTCATCAATATCCAATCCGTGCAAGTTATATTGAACTATATTAAGTGCTGCATCCCTGTCTGTGTAACCACATTCACGATAGATTTCCATTAAAACATCAAACGCATACACCAAGATATGACCGCTACCCATACAAGGATCAAAGAAAGTTAATTCTGTAGGATCAATCTTTTCATCAATGTATTTAATTTCTCCATTTTTAGGTGTTACGAAAAATTCAAGCTTTTCAGCAAGCTTACTTTCAGGATTTCGTTCTATCCAATATCTTCCTAAAGAATTATCAACCATATAACGAACTACCCAATCAGTAGTAAAAAGCTGTGTAGCAGCAGGAATATCATCTTTTTTTACTGTGCCTTTGTAAATATTAATAATTTCATCGTGTTTTTCAGAAATATAATACTGATACATCCAACCAATGATTTCAACTTGACCTTCTTTTTCCACATTAAAATCATCTTCATCAATGTCATGGACAAGGTGATAAACAACACCGTCTTTATCGGTAAATGACAGCGTTAAAAGAAGCTCTGTATAATCGTCTGTTTTTTCAAACAGTTCTGGCAAAATTTCATGGAGTTTATTGCACTGTTTTATAAAAAGCATACGGAAAAGCTCGTCAAGCTTGTTTTCATCCTTTAACTGCATAACTCTGTCCTGCTCGTAGGAAGTAAACTCCAAATCGGTATCAAACGGCGTTGTTACAAAGTCCGGCTCATTCTTTGCGCTGTTTTCGGAGGAAAGCACACGAATACCCGAAGGAAGATAATCGTTTACTTCCATAAATCGTATTGCTATAAGTCTGTTAAACCAAGTATAGGCAACTTCTTCTACAATATACTCAAATGCTTCTTTATAGGTCTTTGAGCTTTTTTCTTTTCTCTTAATTGCATCCACAAGTGCTTTACGCTGGGCGATTTCATTGCCCGAAACTTCTGCGTAATCCTTTGTGCCAATATCAAAGAACTGCAAGTCCTTTGTTGACTGAGAAAGTGGCTCGGCAATACCACTATCTGTAATGCCAAGCATACCCGCTTTATATGTAATATCAGATATGAGCTTTCGTCTTGCCCATACTGCAAAGTTTTTGATAGCTGTTTTGTTCATAATACACCTCTTTCGTTAGAGTTTACCTATAAAAGACTCTATTTCTTGAATAAGCATACCCCAATCTGTATTCGTTACCGCACCGGTAGCAAGAGTAACAGCCAAATTCATCGAAAAATCACTCGCAAATTTTTTAATGCCGGCAAGAGCTTTGCTAATACGACTCTTTTTAGGGGCTTCAGCCTTTAACTGCTCTTGAAGAACTTCCAAATCATCTTTTACGCTATCGATTTCATCAGTATCCACATCTTGAATTTTTGCCAGTGATGACAACAACTTATCTATCAACGATAGCATTTCGGTATCGTTATTATTTTGATTATACGAATTAATCACTCCACCAACTTGCTGATTAGCAGAGCCATTAACTGTATCTATTTGTTGAATGAATGTATTACCGCTCATTGTCTTCGTTTCCTCATCAAGGACAATCATATCCATTGAAAGTTGATCGTTTATAAAATCAATTAAGGGTTTGAAAGCCATGTCAATAAAACTTTGTATATTATCATTTACCTTTCTGCTCGACCAGCAATATCTCATTGACTGTCCACGAACATTTACTTTATCAGTATTGTTTATAAACAAAAGGTAATCATAGGTTGCTTTAATATGACAAGCTTCGTCCTTCGGTGGTTTATACTCAGCCCAGCCAGAACATCCCATATCAAAGCATTCATCAAAATTATACTCTATGCCATTGATTTTTTTTGAAATGTAATTCTGCAAAATATCATTTTCTGCGATGAAATTCACAAAACGTGAGAGATTTACATCGGCTGTATCATCTGTACTGTTTAGAAAATTACTTGATATTCTTCGGAATTCAAGGCTTAACTTTCTTAATTCAACCCTGTTTATCATAAATCCACCCCACAATACGAGCAAAATATTTTAGAAGCACCTGCACAATATAGAACTTTCATTTGACGGTTACAACAACTACACTTAAACTCTGTTTCAGTTGTGTCCTTATCCTTTAAGTCTTTGGTTTCTACTTTTTTTAGAGGTTTGTATGTCATTTTGATTAACCCTTTATTCTTGTTAACTGACTTAGCCATTTTTCCAAACGCTTTATTCAATTCCTCCATAGCATAGTTATACGCCAAAGCTTGCGCTTTTTCTATTACATCAGATGAAAGAAAAGCGTTTTTTTCCTTTGTTAAGCCGCAATATGGACAAAACAAATCCTCAAACGGCTCGTCATCATTTTGATATTCACCCGCTTGTAGTTTAAATTCGGAACCACAAAATGGGCATTCAAACGTAACATAACCTTCGCTATCTCCCTGAATAGTAAATGATATTTCCATGTTTATTTTGCCATCCTTTATTAAAATTCTATATTTATTACTGTATCTTCTTCAATCTTGCTCAAGAGTTTTGATTTAAGATCATCAACATAACGTTCAACATCTTCCGCATTTTCGATTCTCCATGTAGTTTCGGATGTAATGCTCTTTACGCTGATTGATTTCTGCTTTTTCTGTTTTTTAGCAGGCTCCCGCGGAACATTTTCCGCTGAATCATCTTCGCTATTTTTTGCCACTTCTTCAGCCTTTTTCGCAAGAAGCGCATTCTCGGTTTCAGCGATTTCGTTTAAACAGCGAATTTTCAAGGCATCCGCTTCAACCTTGATATTTTGCATAACCGCAATGTTGTTACAATGCTCTGCTTTATCTGTAAGTTCGTTAAACTTGTCAGCAAACGCATTTGATAGCTCTTCTCTGCACTCTTCCGATCTGCTGTCAAGGTCTTCAAATACGCGTTTTTTCGCTTCTTTAATGGCGTTTAAAATAGGCTCTTCCATCTCTGTCAAAATTGCCACATAAGCCGTGCTGAATTCATCAAGAAGTGCGGGCAATTTGAATATTTCGCTATAAGGCGATGCTTTTCTTAGTATGCTTTCAATTTCAGCAACAATACTTTCCACTTTTTTATCGGAAACAAATGTTTTACTGTCATCATAAATCTTCATCAGTTTGATCGCCTTATCGAAAATGGTAATCTGTTCACCTTCAAAGAATTTTTTGACAGGCTCATAGTCTTCGGCAAAGTCAAAATAATCGTCCTGTTTATTACAAATTTCAGAGAAAAATTCGCCTGTATATTGCATTCCCAAAACATCAACAAGAAGTTTCTTGCCGCTTTCAATGACCGGTTTACCCGGATATTTCGGCTGAGTGCTGTAGCGTATTTCAAATTTTTCAAGCTGCATTTTAAGGTCTTTTGCGTAGCCTAAAAAGCTCTTCATTATAGCATCATCGTCATCGCTTGACGGCGCAATATGAAATAACTCTTTTGAGACTTCACGGACAGCTTTTTTCTGTCTGTCGTTTGCTTTCTGACGAATATCAAGCATTAGTTTTTCAAGAAACTCTTTACGAGTAATATATCGTAATATTTCATCCTCGCCTTTTGATATAAGCGTTACGGGTTCGCTGTTTACATAAAAAGCAACATCACCGTTTTTGAACAGCTTTGCTATAAGCCACTGCACATCAATTTCAAGGAATCCATACGGTGCAGATAAAAATCTGTCCATAACGGTTTTCATAGAAGTTTTTGCATGGCGTGCCGCATTTAACGATATGTAGTCATATACATCTGTAAGGGCGAGTTTATTTATCTCTTTCTTTTCAATTTCAAGCTCGATCTGTCGGGGGTTAGACTTAAAAACATCAGCCACATTGTTTACGGGCGTATCAATATATGAAAGTTTATAATAAACTCCCGCTGCGAGTTTGCCCATTGCTTCGTTTATACGCGAAGAGATTTCTTTTGAACTCGTCTGCAGTTTATCACCGTTTACATAGATATCTGCCGCTTTCAATGCATCTTCAAGGAAAAGAAGTGCTTGTGAATTGTGCTCACGAAGCTCTATCTTTTTATCGGCTTTTATCTGCTCATACTTGGTTACGGCATTTGTTGCGTCAAATCGGATAAATTTTTCAATTTGGATTGCAGCGCGTATTTCGTCAAGGAAAGCTCTATCGTCCGGCAGCACAATGAGAACACAGTTGTTCTGTCCCGAAATAATGCGGGCAAGCGTTTCATCCGAGCTATCTGTTATTTCATCACTGTTCGGTGTCAGTATTTTTAACGTCAAATCATGATTTTGATTTGCCTTATATGGGCGGTCGTCAACAATTTGATTAAATGCATAAGTATATCTGCCGTTAAATGCGGGATAACGGTATTTATTTTCATCATAAATTTCCGCAAATATCATTTCAGATACTTTTGATGTGATTTCATTAACCTCAACAGGCTGCTGCTCAACCGCACGGTTTATTTCCTGTTCTTCGTTTGTAAGGAAAACATAGGTATCGCTGCTCTTTTGCACAAGCGTTTGACGGATAAGACGCTTCAAACTTTCCTCAACTTTTGAACGAAGGTCAAGCCTGTCCTCATCAATGTTCGAAACCATAAGACTCGTAATATTATCAAGGTTTGATTTGATTTCTTTGACATATTTGATCATGAAAAGAGTTTTTAACACTTCGATATCAAAGCAGTTTTTTTCATGATTCGGATTTAAATATTCGTTATCAAGCGCACGAACAATAACTCCCCTGTGAGAATGATCAATAAATTCTTCCAGTGGTTCATAGAACATATTAAACGGAACAAGTTTTCCCGGCTCTTCATTCATAACACGCATTGCGGATTCTTTAAATAGCGCAAGCATGGAACGTTCGCCGTCTGCTAAATGCTTACCGGATGCGCCGAATGTACGAATTGCCGTTAAAACGCTTCCCAAAAGATTAAACTGATAGGGTATAAACGGATAGACACCGGTAAAATTTTCTCCGTCAGAATACAGTTTTTTCTCAATACCGTCATTAAAAACGATAAGATTTTTAATCACAGTTGCTTTATCGTCGTAAAGAAGTCTTAATGATTCTTTAGCGGCATCTGTCTTTTCAAGTATTCTCTTTTTTATAACCTCGTCAACATTGGCGGACGAAAGAGAAATTCGTGTATCAAAACGACCTTGAATTTTTGAGAAATCATTACCTTTTGTTTTCGTGATAGAATCTATATCCTGCTGACTTGTTACAATCACCCATGCTTTTCCAAGACAAGCAGTCCCAAGGTCTTCTGTAACTGTTTGAAGATTAAGCATGAGCTTTGTATCTTCACCAATATACTGTCCTATTTCATCCACCAAAAACACAACATGATGGTTGTTTCCTTTGCTATCTATATATTTCTTTACCATAGCGGCGAATCGTTCAATGCTGATAGCATAAGGTTCCGTTGCTTTTTCACACCAATTTCTACCCGCATCTTCACTCATAAATCCGATTTCGGAAAGAGCAGCCACAATGTCATCCTGTATAAAATCTATTGCATATCTTTCGTCGATCCATGCATTTCCATTAATCTCTTTAAAGGCATTTTTAAATTCTTCGTATTTCCCTTTTTCTGATAAGGTTCTCTCAAGATCTGCAACATAAGGGTATGCACCACAAAAGCCCTGCATTTCATTAAATACTTTCAGAAACACAGAAACTATTGCATCCTTGCTTTGCTTTCCGGCGCTTTCGCTTTTGGAATCAACATTGAAAAGAACGACATCAGTTGAGGTGTTCGCAGCAAGTTCCATATCTGCAAGAACCATATTGTCTGATATTTTTTTATCTTTCTTGAAGTAATCTATGGCACGAAGCCCGTCAATTTCTTTGTTTTCAAGAAGATAGGATAAAATTTTCAAAAAATGAGATTTACCGCTTCCAAAGAAGCCAGATATCCAAACTCCCATTTTATCGGTATTGCCGAGGATTCCTTTTTTATAGCTCGTAAAGAAATTTGCAAAGTGCTTTTGCAATTCACGTGTTACAACATATTCCTCGAGTTCTTGCTTAATATTCTCATCTTCGTCTTGTCCGACTTTTATAACCCCTTTTATTTCTCTGTCTATGGGTTTAGCGAATATATCTTTTATCATCATTTTTTGTTTCCCCCTCAACCTACCAATTTAAACGCCCGATAATAATTATCATCTTTTATTTCACCGAACAGGACTAATTCCTGACCGTCGTACTTGCCCGGATAGAACATAACAATAGGAACACTATCAATAACCTGATGCAAATTATTGAGCACTGTATGGGAGCGGATTATAGGATAGCATTTTCCAATTCCTGTTATGAATACGATAGCGTTTTTTTGGATGCGTTTTCTTATATATTCAACCACGAGACCATCTGTTGCATTGATACGCAACAGGTTTGCAACCGCCGTGCTTATTTTCTGAAATCCTTTTTTCTTTTCCAATTCAAAACACTTTTCAAGATAACCTTTGCTCTTTAGTATTTCTATCATAATATCATACAAATCAAAAACTACGATTTTGTATTCACTTTTTGAGCCTTCGTTTTTATGCTGTAAATACTCAATTCGTTCTCTTACTTTAAGCTCGTCGCAAGGTTCATAATCAAAAATGTAATAACCCACCTCATTTCCGAGACCTTTGTTTTCTCTGAAAGAAGGCTTTTCAAAAATCAGTTCCGCTTTATCAAAACGTTCATTTAAATCTGCCATTTCAATATACCCCCGCGATTGCTTTTGTTATTGCTATTTCGCCGTTTGCCTCTAAATATCGCTCAAGAGCAATATCCAATATAGGCGGCGTTATTTTTCTTTTCCTGCCATCGGCTGTCAGCATCCCACATTCAGTAAGAAAGTTATAATAGCAAGAAAGAACCCGTTTTTTTGTTGCATCTTTCCAGCTTGCGACATCTTCGCTTTGCATCTCCTTTGTGTGCATAAAGGTTTTTCCATCAGCGGCTTCCAGAAATTCCGCACCGATCATTTTTTTCTCTCTGTACACCTCATATATAAATTCAAAAAATAATCTGTCCTGCCTTAAAATACAAATTAAGTTTATCAGTTTTTGCGTTTGCAAATCAGACGAAAAAAACAATTTTTTAAGGGTTCCATCCATCTGTGAATAGCGGTTCATCAAATATCCGCAAACTCTCCCTGTTCTGTATGCATTGGGCAAACCGAAGGCATTATTATTAATTATTTCATTTTTTATTTCGTTATTGTCTTTTCCGTCTACCGATAGCTTCAGTATTTTTTTAAATTCAACAAACCAAAATGACTGTGACATTATACCGGCAGAATATATTTCCGTCATTTCAAAACGCTCCTCATTTTATATCATAACTCAATCAAAGTCCCATTTCCCGTACAGTTATTGTTTTCCATTCTCGTTTTCAAGCAATAAGAACTTTTCAAGCCTTTCATCCATAATACCAAGTGCATTAAAGATAGGTGCTGTTTCTTCATTATTTAGGAAAAACATCATAGAAGCGATAAAAGTAATCCATGACATTTCTTTGCTACCCGTCTCTATTCTCGCAAGCATACTTCTTGAAATTCCTATTCTTTCAGAAAGGGCTGCCTGTGTTAAATTGAGTTTTGCGCGGAGAACATTCAAATTTGAAGCAAGTTTTTTACAGTATTCTTTTTTTTCATCTAAACTCAAAATTTGATCCATTTTCACCATACCTTTAATTTCATATAAAAATACTATTATAGTATATCACTTCACCACGCAAAAGTCAATATATTTGGTACATTTTGTGCTTTGAGGAAACATTTCTTCTGCAACAACGCTAATGGGTGAAAAATACAATTAGCAAGCAATGCTTTTATGACCTAAAAGCAAAAAAATGAGAAATTTCGTTTTACACGATTTTTCTCATTTTTACTTGTTGATGCTATCACCCCAAGCCCTAAAAACAAAGATTTCATCTTTGAGCTACGCCCCTTGCGGTGCTTATAATATAAAAGTTTACAAGACAGAAATTAACTTTCCGACAAAATGTCGGAAAGAGTCGGAAAGTTAAAAATAACATTAACAGAATATGGCACAATCAACTTTCCGCCAAATTGGCGGAAAGTGAAAAAAATCATATAACAGAATTCTAAAATCAACTTTGTGCCATCGTGGCACAAAGTTGAAAATCGCATAAGATACGGCTTTTGTAACTTCAGACCAACTTGGTCCGAAGTTGTTTTTTATATTTAAGAGAAGATTATTTCATCAAATATTATTTCCTCCGCCTGTGTTTTACAAGCGTTAGCAAGTCCAACCCATTTTAGCTGATCTTTTTGCTTCAGTTCTTCCGTTACGCCTGCGGATTTCATTAAATCAGGCAAAATGCTTTCGAGCCTTTCTCTTGCAATTTTGTCAATTTCGTTTAGGTGCGGGACTAATTCTGTATGAAGTATCAGCCTGTTCCAAAGTCCCGTTTTATGATTTTTTAAATAATCCTCTCGCATCATTCCATATTTTCCATATGTCCGTTCTGTTTCGGGATAATACAAATTTGGTAAATAGTAATCTCCGACTTTTCTGTAAGTTATCTTTTTCATAAAGTGCTCAACCTTTCATATTTTGATGATTCCATTCTAAATATAATTTCAAAAATCCGCAATGATGTCAAATTAAAAAAGCTCCACTTAGGAGCGTAGATCGCAGAAACAATTTCTGCGTTTTCAGGGTTTGGGGCGGTAGCCTCAACAAGCAAAACGGGTAATTCAAGGGAGTTAGAAATTGCCCGCTTTCTGCAAATGTATATACGTTTGCATCGCTTGCCGCAGATTGTCTGAATACATTTTTAAAATATGGGGTTGCAAAACCCCTGTTTTTTCGCATAAAGTGAAGGAATTATTCTAAAAGTTTTTTGATATACCCCCTCAAAAGCCTTTTTCTATTCCATATAGTGAAAGGCACTTTCTTGTTAAATAAAAACAAATTGTAAACTTTCTCAGAAAACACCCCGTCAAAACGCTTGATTTTTCACATAAGGTGAGAGGCGTTTAAAAAATCAAATATTTTTTCTTCAAATGGGTTCCAAAACGCCATTTTCTATTCCATATAGTGAAGGGTGATTTTTGACATCCTTGCAAATATAGTTCTTTGTGCTAAATTTAAAGTGAAGTCATATGTTTTTGCGGCTGACCTTGTTACATAAATCAAAGGAGGTCAGCAGATATGAATAATAAAAAAGAGATGCGTCAGCCGCAGGAAATCAAAGAGTATGAATTTGACAAGCATAAGTTTATTGTTGAATCAGCATACAACGATAATGGTTTAGAGGACATAGGAAGCATTCTGAAAAGAATGATAGAAAAACAAGCACTGTTTTTGGAGGAGAACGACTATGAAAAACAAAACAAGAGATAACACAGCTTCACTTTATTTAAGACTCAGCCGTGATGATAATTTAGAGGGCGAGAGCTACAGCATAAGTAATCAGAAAAAACTTTTAACAAAAGTTGCGAAAGAGAAAGGTTATACAAATCTACTCATTTATATTGATGACGGAATATCGGGCGTTACTATGCAGCGCCCCGATTATATCCGTATGATTGAAGATTTTGAGAACAACAAATCTTCTGCACTTTTTGTAAAAGACTTATCACGAATAGGCAGGAACTATATTGAAGTCGGAAAACTGACAGAAGAATTTTTGCCGGAACATGACATACGGCTTGTAGCAGTTTCAGACGGAATAGACAGTCAGGAGGGAGAAAGCGAATTTGCACCGATTAAGAATTTGTTTAATGAGTGGTACGCAAGGGATATTTCCAAAAAGCGGAGAATAAGCAACAAGATAAAAGGTAATTCAGGCGAGCCTTTGGGGTTACCTCCATATGGATATGTCAAAGATCCTAACGGCAAAGGATGGATCATTGATGATGAAGCTGCAAGAATTGTACGCAGAATTTTTGATATGACAATCAATGATTATGGCACAGAACAGATTGCGGCAATTTTTCAATCGGAGGGAATTTTAACACCGGTTAATTATTGGCTAAGTAAAGGAATCAGAAAACCTAACAGGAAAACAAATCCTAATCCCTGCGGTTGGAACTCATCAACTGTATACAGCATATTGAACACACAAGAATATTGTGGGGATATAATAAACTTCAAGACATATTCAAAGTCATATAAGAATAAAAAGCGATATGCTAATAACCCCGAAAATATTGTCATTTTCAAAGACGCCAATCCTGCAATAATTGACCGTGCGGTATTTGAAAAAATACAGAGCAAGCGTGGCAAAATGAGAAAAAGAAAAACATCGACAGGTGAAAAGAATATGTTTTCAGGGCTTCTTGTATGTGCCGACTGCGGCAGTAATATGAGCTATCACTTTAATCAAGGTAACCACGACATAACATATTTTAACTGTTCCGGCTACAACAAGGGAAAGCGAAAAATCTGTAATTCAACTCATTACATACGCACAGATTTTTTGGAACAGGTTGTATTGGGCGAAATCAAAAGACTTACAAAATTTGCTCAGAAATATGAGAATGAATTTGCCAAACATGTAATGGGTGCTACTATGAAAAACCTTGAGGAAGAAATATCTTTAAAAGAAAAAGAACTTTCCAAATTACAAACACGAGATAAAGAAATTGATGTATTGTATGAAAAGATTTACGAAGATAACGCCCTCGGCAAGATAAATGATGAACGCTTTGCTAAATTATCATCAAAATATGACGAGGAACAAAAAGAAATAGGTGAAAAGATAAAAACTTTATCAGCGGAAATATCCAAAAAGAAAAGCAAAACCATAACATCCGATATGTTTTTAGGGGCAGTTCGCAAATGTACACGGATAAAGAAATTAACACCGCAAATATTAAATGAGTTGATTGAGAAGATAGAGGTTTATCAATCAGAAAAGATTAACGGGAAAACGGTACAAAAGTTAAAGATACATTATAACTGTATAGGCACAATGGAGATCCCAAGCCTGAAACAAATCCCTGACAACAATGTAAAAATCCGCACCAGACAAGGAGTGGACATAGAGTATTCGGCATAAAACGAAAATGGTCTTATAGGACTTCCAGATCCTATAAGACCACCCATAATGGTCGGAGTGACAGGACTTGAACCTGCGGCATCCAGTTCCCAAAACTGGCGCGCTACCAACTGCGCTACACCCCGACAATTGACATATCTTATTATACAACAAAAATGTATTAAAATCAAGTCCTAAATAAAAAATTTTTTAAAAATATTGCCGTTTTAAAGTTTGATTTTTTTTCTTTTTAATATTTCGTCAAAGCCTTTTATATATTCCCAAGGGTCTTTATAATTATATATTCTTTCTATATAATTTGTTTTGTCATTTATAAGCTTTGTTACCGCGCCTGCGCCAAGCCCTATAACGCTTGAAATATCATCCATCATATAAACGTTATATATGCCCTCTTTGCCGCGCCGCGCGTAGCCTGTGTTTTCAAGACCGCCGAGAGTGTCTTTTTGCCTGTACATATAGTAAGGAACATATCCCGCGCCGTCAAGAAGCCTATGCCCCGATGCTACAGCCTCGGCGGCGGCGGTATCCGCCGAAAAGTCAAGGTCATCACTTTTAAGACGCGCCGCGCGTTTGACGCACATGGTATGCATGGTTATGTTTTCGGGGTTAAGAAGAATAAGCCTTTTAAGAGAGCTTTCAAACATTTCGGGCGTTTCGGTGGGAAGCCCCGCTATAACATCACAGTTTATGTTTTTAAAGCCAATACGCCTTGCTGCAGAAAAAGCGTCCGTAAACTGCTTTGAGGTATGATTTCTGCCGATTTTTTCAAGCACGCTGTCATTTAAAGTCTGCGGATTTATACTTATACGTACATTATCGGGAGTATATTCCGAAATTATTTTTAGCTTATCTTCGTTTATAGTATCGGCTCTGCCTGCCTCTATTGTATATTCATACATATTTTGTATGTCAAAGGCTTTTTCTATGCCGCAGAGCAGCTTTTCAAGCTGTTTTTCGTTTAAAGAGGTCGGCGTGCCGCCGCCTATGTACAGACTATCGACAGTAACGCCTTCATTTCTTATAAGCTCTCCGGCATATGCTGTTTCTTTTATAAGATATTCAACATAAGGCTCAACGTTTTTTTTCTGTTTGTTAAGCGGCAACGATACAAAAGAGCAGTATAAACAGCGTGTCGGACAAAAAGGTATGCCGACATAAACGCTTATTCCTCGTCTGGGATATTTCTTTAAAAGCTTGTTTTCGTTTATGGCAACATTTACCGCAAGCTCCGCCTTTTCTCTTGATATTTCAAATTCCCTCATAAGCGCCGTGACAGTTTCGGCTTCGGACATTACGGCAAGCCGTTTTGACGCGAGAAGCGCCGGGCGTATGCCTGTCTGCGCTCCCCAGGGCAGTTTTCTGCCGAAAAGCTCCGTAAAGAGGTGATAAAAACCAAGCTTAACGGCGTCTGTCATATTTCCGCGGCTGTCTTTCTGCGGATTTTTAATATGCGAATACGTTTTTTCACCGCAGAGTCCGGAAAAAGATATGACGGTAAAAACGGAAATGTTTTTTTCGGACTCGTCAGCGCGGCTCAAAACGTAATTTTCGTCAGGCAAAACATCGCATAACACTGCGCCTCGCTTAAGGCAAATGCCTATAATTTCTCTTACGGCGGTTTCCTGAGAGTGACCTTCAATTTTTAAAGAAATTTTATCTGACATAAGGATTCTCCGCTTTCTCTTCACCTATTGTTGTCGAAGGACCGTGACCTGTATAAACAACGGTTTCTTCCGGCAGCGTAAAAAGCTTTTCCTTTATTGAATTTATAAGTGCGCCGGCGCTGCCCGTAGGGAAATCACATCTTCCCACACTTCGCCTGAAAAGCGTATCTCCCGAAAACAATACGCCTTCGCCGTAAAGAGAAATGCTGCCAAAAGTATGTCCCGGGGTTTCAATAACCTTTAATTTACTTTTGCCGAAGGTTATTTCATCTCCTTCACGCGCGAGAATATCGGCGGTTACGGTTTTAAGACAGGGCATAAACGCTTCCGAAAGGTTCAGATGTCCGTCATTTAAAGCGGGGCTTTCCTTCAAAGAGCAGATAAGCTCCGCTCCGGTTTTTTCTTTAAGCTCCGCCGCCGCGCCCATATGGTCAAAATGCGCGTGAGTAAGTATTATATATTTTATGTCCGCTTTTCCTGCCGTTTTCAATATGTGCTCCGCGTTTCCGGCAGGGTCAATAATTACAGCGGTATTATCGCTTGTAACAACATAACAGTTTGTTTCAAGCTCGCCGAGAGATAAAGCTTTAATATCCATTTTTATCCTTCTTTTTTATTTTAAATATCGGGCGGGAACAAACCCGCCCGATTTAACATACATATTTTTTAAGGTAAATATCTGAGAGGATTTTTGGGAACGCCGTTTATTCTGACTTCAAGATGCAGATGCGGACCTGTTGAATTGCCCGTACTGCCGACAGCTCCTATAACCTCGCCTTTTGAAACGGCTTCGCCGTTTTTAACGTATATTTTGCTTAAATGCGCGTACCAGGTCTGATATCCGTTGCCGTGGTCAACCTTAATAAGGTTGCCGTAGCCTCCGCTGTTCCAGCCCGCAAAAATAACCTTTCCTTCATCGCAGGCTTTAACCGGCGTACCCATACCGATAGCAAGGTCAACACCTGTATGAACAGAACCCCATCTCGGACCGAAGTGTGATGATATTCTCGCTCCCGATAACGGCCATGATAAGGCTCCGCTGCCGACACCCTTCGGCACGGGAGTTGTACCTATATGAATTTTGCCGGGAACGGGATACGAGAGCATTTCTTCTTTTTTAAGAACACGCTGTGATTCGTCCTCGATACCGTTGATTCTTGTTATGTCGGCTGTAATTTTGCGCCAGCCGTCCGAGCCGTAATCGGTAATTCTTGTCTGTCCTATATAAAGTGAGGCATCCTCAACTTCAACCATTGTTGTAGGCACACTTTCTTCAATAACGGCGTCTTTTATGACGGTTTTAACGTCAACAACGGGCTTCGGAGCGGGAACCTGAACGACATCACCGACTCTTATAACTATATTTTCAGCAAACTCCGGGTTTAAATCAATCAATGTTTTTACGGTGGTTTCGTTACGTCTCGCTATGCCCCAAAGGGTATCGCCTTCCTCGACGGTGTATCCTCTTGAAGAATCCGTAACATCGTTAAGCACGCGTACCGCGCCGTCAACCGAGCTTGCGTTTGCGTAAGTGGTTTCCTCCGACACAAGCTCAATTTTGTTAAGTATTTCCGAAACGCAAACCATACCTTCTTCTTCATATTGACTTTTAATGCGCTCTATAACTTTATTGGCGTCACGCCGCGTTCTGAGCGTAACTCTCGGCTGTCCGTCAACATATACGGTACAGCCCATAAGAATTGCGGATGAGTATTTAACCATATTCTGGCGAATTTCCTCTTCGGGAGTATAATTATCCTCCGAAACAACCTTAAGCCTGAATTTCAGCTTTTCAACCTGACCGCTGTCACTGCCGCTTAACTCTTTTATTTCTTCGTTAAGAGAGCTTCTTACGGCTTCAATTTGTTCTTTTGTTTCGGCAACGCCGATACTGTTACCCTTAATAAAGCCTTCATAACCGAGAGAACACATTGTTATAAGCATAAAAGTAAACGCCACAATGCTTATAACAGCGTAAGCGTAAATCGCGAGCCTTCTTGTTAAATCCCTCGCATAATCCTCAACTCTGCGTTTTGCGCCGGTATTTTTAAGCTCATCAATATGATAAATCGCTTTTTTTCTCTTTTTTTTGGGTTTTTTGTATTTACGTTTTGTTTCCGCTTCTGAAGAAGTGTTTTCGGTCTGAGCGCCGTTTTCTGTCTTTTCAAAGCTATCCATATCGTAATTTCCTTTCATTTGTGCGAAAAAGCCGTTTTTGTTTTTCCGCCAGCTTAACTATTTTAGCATATTTTAACCAAAAAGTCAAGTTTTGGCTTTTTTATGAAAGAAACATCTTTTGCTTCGCGGGTATAATCGGAAAAAAAAACACATAAAAATTAGGCAAAAGGAGGAATGGTTTTAAAATGAAAAAAATATTTACGGGCGCGATGATATTTACGGGAACGGTTATCGGAGCAGGCTTCGCTTCGGGTCAGGAAATATGGATTTTTTTCGGCTCTTACGGCGGGGCGGGACTTTCCGGAGTTTTGCTCGCGGGTATAATTCTTGCCGTAACCGGCATGGGAATTTTTCTTGGTATAAGCGACGGGGATTTTAGCAGCTACGGCGAATTTTGCGAAAAAACGGGCGGCAAAGCCGCCGGCTCTTTTGTTGCCGCCCTCGGCACAATTTTTATGTTCGCTACGGTCTGTGTAATGTTTGCCGGCAGCGGCGCTCTTTTTTCACAGCAGCTTGGGCTTGATTACCGCGCGGGCGTTGTATTTATGGCGGTTATATGTTTTTTGTGCCTTATTTTCGGCATAAAAAGTGTAAGCGTAATAAACTGTGTATTAACGCCTCTTATGGTATTAGGCATAATGATTCTCGGATTTTTTTCGATTATATACGGCTGCTGCAGCGCCGCTGCCGGGTATTCCTCGCTTCTTTCGGTAAGCGGCTCTTTTATTTCCGCAATAGTTTATGTAAGCTACAACCTTCTTGCCGTACCTTCCGTGCTTGTTTCAACGCCAAAGATATCAAAGCGTGAGGCGGTTTTCGCGGGATTCACGGGCGGCGGTCTGCTTGGCGCGCTTGGACTTATAATGTATCTTATATCCGTTAAACCGGGCTTTATGACAGCGGAGCTTCCCGCTTTAAGGGCGGCAAATATTATAAACGCGAATTTCGGCGTAATTTACGGTGTTTTAATATATTTTTCAATGCTGACGACGGTAATAGGAAACGCTTACGGACTTGTTTCGGCAATCTGCGCAAGGTTTGGTTTTTCGTTTTTTCCGACCTCCGCCGTGATTATACTGTGCGCCTGTGCCGCTTCGGTTTTGGGTTTTTCAAGACTTGTCGGTTCTCTTTACGTTTCTGTCGGATACGCCGCTGTTTTAATTACCGTTTTGCTGATGGTTTATTCGCTGAAAAAATTGAAAAAACTATTGTTAAAATCAGGCAGAAGCACGCGCAAATGAAAAAGGACAGGGCAAAAAGCCCGGTTTTTGATGATACGGAGCTTAAATATGCCGAAGTTTTGACGGGACCGCCCGCAAAGCGCATAAGTATAACGGTATAAACGGGCGCGAAAATCATTTGCAGCATTTTACCGAAAAAATATTTTCCCATTCTAATACCGCTGTCCGAAATTTCCGCGGCAACCTGCATATGTACACAAAGCCCCGACCAGCCTATAAGCATGGAGCAAAGCGGCAAAACAATCTGAGGTTTGTACGGCAGCAGCGCGGCGCTACTTATGCCTGCCGTCATCTCCGCGAAACCGTTTAAAACGCAGTCGGCGTCAAAGCTTGTAAACCCGGCTTTCTGAAGCAAAAATGATATTCCCGAAGCTTTAAAGCTATTTATAATTACCGAGAAAATAAGAATAAATCCGCAAACGCTGAGGATGGACCTTATACTTTTACGAACAGCCTTTACGGCACATTCCGAAAGATTTTCGTCAGAACTTTGCGTGTAAAGTCTGTGCTTTCCGGGCTTTTTACCTATGCCGAGTATAACCCCGACGGTTACGGCGGAAAAAAATTGTGACAAAAAAAGAATCAGACCGCCGCGCTCCGTAAGTTTAAGCATTTCTGCCGCGCTCCCTATAACAAACATAGCTCCGGCGTTGTTGCAAAAGCCAAGAAGCCTTTCGCCCTCCTGTTTTGAGATATCTCCTCTTTTAACCATATCCGCGGTGACGGAAGCACCTACGGGAAAGCCTGCCAGGAAGCCGGTTATAACCGCGGCGGAGCAAGCTCCCGAAAGGTGGAAAATTTTACTGAATATCGGCGCAAAAAAACGTCCGAAAGCGTTTGCCCCTCCGCAGTAAATAAGCAGTGAGCTTAAAACCATAAACGGAAACAGATTAGGAATTATGACTGCCGCGCAGACTTTCAGCGCTTCACGGCAAGCTGCCGCCGCGTACGACGGAAAAGCAAGCAGCGCGCACATTAATACTGCCGAAAAAACGGCGATAAAAAAGTTTGATTTTTTCATAGTGTATTCTTCCTTTCTTTGTGTTCTTTTAAAAACATATTCACAAAAAGGCATTATAAGACGAAAAAAAGCATAAAAATTATTTAGAAAGGAATGTGTTTATATGGCATATAAAACAAGACGCCGCCGGGATTTTAAAAAACGGCTCAGAGACCGCCGTATGGAGCAGGTCGCGGAGGCGCTTGATATATCAAAGGATTTTCTTGCGGGAACGGTTAAAGTGACGGTAACAGGTACGGAGGAGCTGACGGTTGAAGGCGCGCTTTCGATAATAGAATATACAGATGTTTCACTGCGGCTGAACACAAGGGATTTTATTTTAAGTGTAAGCGGCAGTTCTTTTGAAGTAAACGATATGGATACGGATTATCTGCGTCTTAAAGGGCAGATTGAAACGGTAAGTTATCTTAAATTATAAGGGGCTAAAAAAATGTTAAAATACCTATTCCATTTTTTGACAGGATATGTTATAATAAAAATAGAGGGAAAAGGAATTGAGAATTTTTTAAATCTTTTAAGCTCCGAAAAAATATATATAGGACGACTTAAAAAAAGAGGGAATTTGTGTTCGACGGGAGAAATAAACCCTGCTTTTTACCATAGAGTAAAGCTGTTTGCCAGGGAATGCGGGCTTAAAATAAGCGTTTTTAAACGAGGCGGTCTGCCCTTTGCGCTTATGCGGCTTAAAAAAAGAAAAGCCTTTCTGGCGGGTTTTTTCGTTTCAGTATTTTTGCTGCTTTTTCTGTGCTCAAGAATTTGGGTGATACAGATAGACGAAACAGATACCGAAAAAAGAGAACGTCTTGAAGCCGTGCTTGCGGAAAACGGTGTTGTATGCGGTATGCCGAGGCGTGATTTAAAGCCCTTTGAGGTACAAAAAAGTGTTCTCGGCAGTAACGATGAATATTCGTGGTTCTGGATTGATGTTAAGGGTACGGTCGCGAGTGTCCGGGTGAGATATAAAAAACAGCCTCCGAAAATCACGGATTCTTATGATATATGTAACCTTATAGCTTCAAAGGATGGAATAATTGAAAAAATCACCGTCAGAAACGGTAACGCGGAGGTTGAAAAAGGTACTGCCGTTACAAAAGGGCAGCTTCTTGTCAGCGGAGTTTTGCCAAACGACATAATGAGCGCGATGTATGTGCATGCCGACGCGGATATTATCGCAAGGGTGAAAAGAACGGCAAGTGAAAGCGCGTCCCTTATCGTCGCCGAAAGAATAAAAACGGGTAAAACAGAGAAAAAATACAGTATAAGCGTTTTCGGCAAGGATTTTAATCTTTTTTTAAAAAGCCCTGATTTTAAGCATTATGACGGCAATATCCGTGAAAAACGCTTTAAGCTTTTCGGAAATTATTATATGCCTTTTGTCATAAGGACGTATAATTACAGCGAGGTGAAGCCGGTGCCTACGCGAATTGAGCCGATTGTCGCCGAACAGAAGCTTAAAGATGCAATGTACGGGGAGCTTAAAAATACAATCGGTGAAAAAAATATTTTGTCGGCGACCTACGAAACAAAGCGCGGCGACAACGAAGTCACCGTTATATTAAACGCCGAATGTCTTGAAAATATCGGGACGGAAGCGGAAATTACATTTGAGAAAAAACCGTTTGTGCCGAAAGACATATCAAAAAGCACTATTACGGGCTGAAAGGATTTGATAAATCACATGGCGGAAAAAATAATTGAAGTACAAAACCTTGATACGGTTATTGCTCTTTTCGGAAGCTTTGACGAAAACGCGAAGCTGCTTGAAAAAGAGCTTAACGTGAGGCTTTTAAACCGTGACCTGCAAATAAAAATAGAAGGCTCCGAGCAGGACGCCGCGCGTGCCGAAAAAACAGTGCAGTCATTAATTAATCTTATCGCTAAAGGCGAAACACTTTCCGCGCAGAGCATACTTTACACAATTAATATGGTTGATGAAGGTATGGCGGAGCATATAAAAGAGCTTTCGGGTGACGCGATATGTATGACGGCTTCCGGAAAGCTTATAAAATCCAAAACCCTTGGGCAAAAAAAATATATTAAAGAAATTGAGAAAAACACCGTAACCTTTGGCATCGGTCCTGCGGGAACGGGCAAAACATATCTTGCCGTCGCAATGGCGGTTAAGGCGTTCAGGGGCAAAGAGGTAAACAGAATTATATTGACAAGACCGGCGGTTGAAGCGGGTGAAAAGCTCGGCTTTCTGCCTGGCGACCTTCAGATGAAGGTTGACCCCTACCTTCGTCCGCTTTATGACGCGCTTTATGATATGCTCGGCGTTGAGAACTATCAGCGCTATGTAGAAAGAGGCTCGATTGAAATAGCTCCGCTCGCTTATATGAGGGGCAGAACGCTTGACGACGCTTTTATAATACTTGACGAAGCCCAGAACACAACACCCGAACAAATGAAAATGTTTTTAACAAGGATAGGCTTCGGCAGTAAGGCAATCGTAACGGGCGATATTACACAGATAGACCTGCCCGGCGGGAAAAAATCGGGGCTTAAAGAAGCCATGAAAATACTTAAAGATATTGAGGATATAAGCTTTTGCAATTTTACCGAAAAAGATGTTGTGCGCCACCCGCTTGTTCAGAAAATCATAAAGGCATATGAAATATATGATAACAGAAAAGAAAAAACAGAGGGCAGGGACGAGCTTTTCAAGAAAAAATTTTACGCGAGAAGAAAGGAAAATGAAAATGAATAAAATTACTTTTGGGTACGATAATGAGGATATGACTCCGGTAGAGCAAAATATAACTGACGCGATAGAAAAGGCGATAAACCGTGTGCTTCTTGACTGCAAGGTTGAAACGGAATGTGATATCGCGGTTACATTTACCGACAACGAAGGTATACGTGAAATCAACAAAAATTACCGGGGAATTGACAGCGAAACCGACGTACTTTCGTTTCCGATGCTCGAATACGAAAAGCCGGGAGCGATTTTTGCTTCCGCGGACGATTTTGAGGACGGCAGACTTGTGCTCGGAGATATAGTAATTTCCGTGCCGAAAGCGCTCTCGCAGGCGCAGGAATACGGGCATAGCACAGAGCGCGAATTCGCTTTTCTTGCCGCTCATTCGGCGCTTCATCTTTTAGGCTATGACCATATGACGGAGGAAGATGAAAAAGTTATGTTTGACAAACAGGAAAAAGCGCTTTCCGCAATAGGTATTTTGAGGTAATTTTTAAAGCGGCAAAATATGCCGTTAAAGCTTTTTAAAATAATATTGTCGGCACTTTCAATATTGTTTATCATAGTGTGAAAAATTTTAAAATAATAGTAAAAATTTATAAAAATTATATATTGACTTTTGTAAAAAGCTATGGTATAATATATGAGTAGCTCACGGAGAGGTGTCCGAGTGGTTTAAGGAGCTAGTCTTGAAAACTAGTGATGCGAAAGCACCCAGAGTTCGAATCTCTGCCTCTCCGCCATTTAAAATTTAACAGAGTGTTTTATAGTAATCGACACTATTAAAACCCCTATACGGAGAAGTACTCAAGTTGGCCGAAGAGGCGCCCCTGCTAAGGGTGTAGGTCGGGAAACCGGCGCGAGAGTTCAAATCTCTCCTTCTCCGCCACTCCGCCATTACCTAAATACACTTTTGGACTTGCAAAAGTGTATTTATTTTTATCTTATGTTCTCCGCCAAAACCGCTTAAAACTCAGTGTTTAAGCGGTTTTATTTTTTTAATCTTTTAGAGGAGCTTTTAGAGAATTATAACCCTATTACTCCTCCTATTACTACTCAAAATTTGAAAAATAAAAGAGGAACAGTCAGCCCACAACCCCTAAAATTTTTTATCTGTTCTGATTTATCACGTCCTTAAAAAATCCCTGCTCTGTCGAGAATAAAAAGCGTTCTAAGTATATTGTCATCAAGATTAATCGAAATATTATTTATTTTTGATTCATTAGAAAAAAATAAATAAAAATTAATAAAAGTGAATAAATATTAAAAAAACTATTGATTTTTATTCAAAAACATGATATACTATTACTTACGAAAATAAATTATGTAAGATTTAAGAAAGAGGGAAATGAAAATGAAAAAAATACTTGCTATTATTCTTGCTGCTTCTATGGCGCTTTGCTTTGCGGCTTGCGGCAACAAGACAAATGACAATGTGGCGCAGGGCGGTAAGGTTCAGCTTAAAATCCTTGATACCGAATACGCTAACGAGGATTACGCTATTTGTGTCGCAAAAGAGAACACGGAGCTTCTTGAATCCATTAACACAGCTCTTAAAGAGCTTACCGAGGACGGAACGGCGGATAAAATCGTAAACAAATATATTTCGGGCGAAGCTCACGACCTTAAATTCCAGGAAAACGCTGACGGAAAAGAAGAGCTTCATATGGCTACAAACGCTCAGTTCCCGCCTTACGAGTATTATGAAAATAATACTATTGTCGGAATTGATGCCGAAATGGCAGCTGCTATTGCGGATAAGCTTGATAAAAAGCTTGTTATTGACGATATGGAGTTTGATACAATAATTACCGCTGTTCAGACAGGCAAGGCTGATATGGGTATGGCAGGTATGACCGTTACCGAGGACCGTCTTAAAAATATAAACTTCTCAACCTCATACGCAAAGGGCGTACAGGTTGTTATTGTTCCCGAAGACAGCAAAATTACATCTGCTGACGACCTTGGCAAAGATGACGCGAAATATCTTGTAGGTACTCAGAAGGGTACAACAGGCGATATTTACGCAGAGGAAGATTTCGGTTCTGACAGAGTTATGAAATACGCTTCGGGCAACGAGGCTGTTCAGGCGCTTATTACAGGCAAGGTTGACTGCGTAATTATTGATAAAGAACCCGCAAAGGCATATGTTGCGGCAAACAACAAATAAGCGGTTTATTTTACAAAAGCAGTTTAAGGGGCGGGGTGACCTGCCCCATAATACTTTTTGTATCTGAAAGGATTTGAGGCATCTTGAATTTTTCTAAAATTAAAGCGGATTTTAATCTGAACTTTATACAAGATGAGCGTTGGCGTTATCTTACGTCCGGTCTCGCGAATACTATGAAAATCACTTTTCTTGCCGTTATTCTCGGTATATGCATAGGTACGGTGGTGGCTATTATCCGTTCAAGTCACGATAAAACCGCTGCGGAAATGCGTCCCGGAATAGGTAAAGTAATTCTTGCCATACTTAATTTAATCTGCAAGTTTTATCTGACGGTTATAAGAGGTACGCCTGTTGTTGTACAGCTTATGATAATGTATTACATAATTTTCGCGTCTTCAAGAAACAGTATGATGGTCGCGGTGCTCGCGTTCGGTATCAATTCGGGCGCTTATGTTGCCGAAATTATCCGTTCGGGCATTATGTCGGTTGACGGCGGTCAGTTTGAGGCGGGCAGAAGCCTTGGTTTTAATTATGTAAAAACGATGCGGTATATTATAATACCGCAGGCGCTTAAAAACGTGCTTCCCGCGCTCGCTAACGAATTTATCGTTTTGCTTAAAGAAACCTCTGTTGCGGGCTATGTTACAATCCGTGACCTTACAATGGGAGGAAATATTATTCGTGCCGCTACATACTCGCCGTTTATGCCTCTTTTTGCTGTCGCGCTTACATATCTTGTTATTGTAATATTCTTTACATGGCTTATCAGCAAGCTTGAAAGGAGATTGATGAACAGTGACAGATGAAATTCTTATAGAGGTCAAAGGTCTGAAAAAATATTATAAAGGAGATAAAATAAAGGCCCTTGACGGTATTGACACCGGAATAAAAAAGGGTGAAGTTGTTGTTGTTATCGGTCCGTCGGGCAGCGGCAAATCGACTTTTCTGCGTTCGCTGAATCTTCTTGAAATTCCTACAGCAGGTGAAATTTATCTTGACGGAATAAATATTGCGGATAAAAAAGTTAATATTAATCTTCACAGGCAAAAAATGGGTATGGTTTTTCAGCATTTTAATCTTTTCCCGCATATGACCATACTTAAAAATATGACGCTTGCTCCGCAAAAGCTTCTTAAAATGTCTAAGGGAGAAGCGGAGAAGCAGGCACGTGAAATGCTTGAACGTGTCGGGCTTTCCGACCGCGCAAACAGCTATCCTTCTCAGCTTTCGGGCGGTCAAAAACAGCGTATAGCTATTGTACGCGCGCTTTGTATGCAGCCTGAGGTTATGCTTTTTGATGAGCCGACCTCCGCGCTTGACCCCGAAATGGTAGGCGAAGTTCTTGATCTTATGAAGGAGCTTGCAAAGGCAGGTATGACAATGGTTGTTGTTACTCACGAAATGGGCTTTGCAAAAGAAGTTGCCGACAGAGTTGTTTTTATGGACGAGGGCAAAATTATGGAGGAAGGTACTCCGGCGCAGATTTTTGAAAATCCGCAGAATGAACGTACAAAAGCTTTTTTGAGCAAGGTGCTTTAAAAAATTTGGGAGTGATTGAAAAATCACTCCCAGCTTAATGACAAAGTCATTAAGCTGAACAGAGGCTGAGAAGCGAAGGTATATTTCGTCCTTTAAATCTCGTCGGCGTACAAAGGTACGGTAGAGGTTTAAAGGGCGGAAAGCAAGCAGTGGCGCGGTTTCATAGAAAACCGCGCCACTAACATACAATTAAATAAAAAATCAGAAAAAATGCATTTTCATTCTATAATAATAAAAT
>CACZWD010000007.1 GCA_902784805.1 uncultured Ruminococcus sp.
ATTACGGGAACGGAAGCGTTTTTCGCGGCAACATACGCCGCGCCCTCTTTCGGGTGTCTGATGGCGATTATATCGGCATAACAGCTTATTGTTTTTGCCGTATCCGCAACGCTCTCGCCTTTTGCGGCAGAAGAGCTTTGCGCCTCAGAAAAGCCGATAACGTTTCCGCCAAGCTCATACATGGCGGCTTCAAAGCTTAATCGCGTCCTTGTGGAAGGCTCAAAAAAAAGCGCGGCAAGCTTTTTATGGCGGCATATTTCATTATAGCGCGCAGGGGTTTTGATAATATCAAGCGCCGTGAATATAAGCTCGTCAATTTCTTCGGCAGTAAGGTCGAGTATATCTATAAGACTTCTTATCATTTTGTGTTTCCCCCAATCCAGCTTTCGTCGGACGGATTGTTTCTGAAAGCAATAAGCCTTTGAATATCGGCTTTATCAATATAGCCTTCCTTTGCCGCAACCTCGGCAATAACATCAAAATTAGTAAGAGAGTGGTTCTCTGTGTTTGCCTCTTTAAGCCGTTCAAGCCCTTTTTTCATTCCGTAGGTGAATATGCTGACAATACCCAGCACGTCTGCGCCTGCACCGCGAAGCACGTTGACAACTTCAATTACGCTGCCTCCTGTAGAGATAAGGTCTTCAACCACAACAACCTTCTGTCCTTTTTCAAGCCTTCCCTCAATTTGGTTATGCCTGCCGTGGTCTTTTGCGCCGGAACGTACATATCCCATCGGAAGCCCTAAAATATGCGCGGTTATTGCGGCATGAGCAATACCGGCGGTTGAGGTTCCCATAAGCACTTCTGCTTGCGGATAATACGTTTCTATGAGCTTCGCAAGCCCGTTTTCAACATCAAGCCTTACTTCGGGCGCGGTCAGAGTCAGGCGGTTATCACAGTAAACGGGGCTTTTGATGCCGCTTGCCCAGGTAAAAGGCTCGTCCGGTCTGAAAAACACGGCTTTAATTTTAAGTAAATCTTTAGCGATAAGCTTGTCCATTTTTTTATCCTTTCTATTTTGTAAATTCATCTATACAGCGGTTATATGCCGCAACAGGGTCGCAGGCGGCGGTTATAGGTCTGCCGACAACAATATAATCGGCGCCGAGTTCCTTTGCTTTTAAGGGAGTGGTAACACGTTTCTGGTCGCCGGCATCTCCGTCCGCAAAACGAATACCGGGCGTAACCGTCAGAAAACCGTCACCGCATTTTTCGTGGACCTTTCCGGCTTCAAGCGGAGAACATACAACGCCGTCAAGCCCCGCTTTTTTAGCGTTTCCGGCATAATGCATAACTACCTCGTCAATCGGCTTGTCTATCAATAAATCACGTTTCATTGTTTCATTATCGGTAGAGGTAAGCTGTGTTACGGCAATAAGCAGAGGCCTTGAGCCGTCGGGGCGTGTAAGCCCTTCAAGCGCCGCCTCCATCATCGGAACAGTGCCGCCTGCGTGAAGATTAAGGATATCAACGTCAAGCGCCGATAAAACGCTCATTGCTTTTTTTACCGTGTTTGGTATGTCGTGAAGCTTAAGGTCAAGAAAAATTTTATGTCCCCGGCGTTTTATTTCCCGCACAATACCCGGACCCTCCGCGTAAAAAAGCTCCATACCTATTTTGACAAAGGGTTTTTTGCCCTGAAATTTATCAAGAAAAGAAAAAGTTTCCTCATATGATGAAAAATCACAGGCAATAATAACGTCTTTACCCATTAAAGCGCGCCTCCTATAATATCTTGTAAATTTTCTATTTTGTATTCGTTCATAACATCAGGTAATTTTTCGATTATTTCCTTGCATATATAAGGGTTTATAAGGTTTGCCGCGCCTATTTCAACCGCAGTCGCTCCGGCGAGCATCATTTCAATGACATCTTCGGCGCTTTTTACGCCGCCCATACCGATAACAGGCACTTTTACGCATGAAGCAACCTGATACACCATGCGCAGAGCAACCGGAAAAATCGCGCTGCCCGAAAAGCCGCCCATTTTGTTGGCGATAACGGGTTTTTTTGTTTTAAGGTCAATTCTCATACCGAGGAGGGTGTTTATAAGGCTTATCCCGTCCGCGCCCTCCGCTTCGCAGGCTTTCGCGATTTCGGTAATATCTGTAACATTTGGCGAAAGCTTCATAATAACAGGCTTTTTTGTTACCTTTTTTACAGCTCTTGTTACCTCTGCCGCCGCGGAAGCGGATGTTCCGAAGCTCATTCCTCCGCCGTGAACGTTGGGACAGCTTATATTAACCTCCAGCCAGCCCACCTGCGGACATTTGTCAAGCTTTTCGCAGGTGTAGGCGTATTCATCAATACTAAAGCCGCTTACATTTGCCATAACCTTTTTCTTAAAAACCTTACTGAGACGGGGAAGCTCCTCTGAAATAACTTTTTCAACTCCAGGATTCTGAAGCCCGACGGCATTTATCATACCTGCGCTGCATTCGGCAATACGCGGCGTAGGATTGCCGAAACGAGGTTCTTTTGTTGTGCCTTTAAAGGAGAATGTGCCAAGAAGGTTTATATCGTAAAGCTCCGCAAACTCGTAACCGTAACCGAAGGTTCCGCTTGCGGGAATTACGGGATTATCAAGCGGTATTCCGCATAAATCAACATTTAAGCCTGCCATAAGATTTCCTCCTTTTTAAGAACGGGTCCGTCCTTGCAAATGCGCTTAAAGCCCGTAACGGTTTTGCAAGAACAGCCCATACACGCTCCGAAACCGCAGCCCATACGCTCCTCAAAGCTGAACTCTCCCGAAGTGAGCGATGATTTATATACGGCTTTCAGCATAGGCTCCGGACCGCAGGTGTAAAAAAATGAGTAGGTTAAATCCTTCATTTTGTCCGTAACAAAGCCTTTTTCGCCGTATGAGCCGTCGGCGGTTGTAACAAAAACATCTGCGCCGAGCGCTTTAAACTCGTTTTCGTAAAATATTTCGTTTTTAGTATTAAAGCCGATAATTACAGCGACTTTTTTTCCTTCCGAAATAAGCTTTTTTGCGAGCATATAAAGAGGAGGTACGCCTGCGCCGCCGCCGATAAGCAGGGGAGCGCTCCCTGAAACGGACGTGTCATAGCCGTTGCCGAGGCAGGTTAAGAGGTTTAAGGTGCCGGTTTTTAACTCGCTTAAACGCTTTGTTCCGCCGCCTGTAATTTTGTATATCAATGTTAATTCGCCGCCTTCGGCATCACAGACCGAAAGCGGACGGCGAAGATAAAAGCCGTCAATTAAAACGTTTACAAACTGTCCCGCGCGTATGCCCGAAACATCACCTTTAAGTTT
Organism: uncultured Ruminococcus sp.; assembly: GCA_902784805.1. GTDB lineage: Bacteria > Bacillota > Clostridia > RUG12999 > RUG12999 > RUG12999. The sequence continues at coordinate 3,280 of CACZWD010000007.1, forward strand.
TAGTTCCATAACTTTTTCTGCAATTTTTTTGTTGCTTATAATTTCAAAATCAAGCTGTTTCATTTTATTCTCCGTATCTATTATATACTATGTTGCCATTACATACCGTGGCGACACATTTTCCGTAAACTTTTCCGCCTTCAAACGGAGTGCTTTTTCCTTTTGATAAAAAGTCGCAGGGGTTAATAACATAACCGGCGCTTAAATCCCATACCGTAAAGTCGCCGTTTTGGGGTATGTTAAAGCGTTTACGGGGATTTACAGCCATAAGATTTATAAGCTTTTCAAGACTTATAATTTTGGTTTTCACAAGCCCCGTGTAAAGCAGCGGAAAAGCTGTTTCAAGCCCCACTATGCCGAACGCGCTTTTCTCAAGCCCTTTTGATTTTTCCTCTGCGCTGTGCGGAGCGTGGTCGGTCGCGATCATATCCACCGTGCCGTCCGTTATGCCCTCTAAAACCGCTTCACGGTCTTTTTCGGAGCGAAGCGGCGGATTCATTTTAAATTTGCCGTCCTCTTTAACAGCGTTTTCGTCAAGTAAAATATAGTGAGGAGCTGTTTCGCAGGTTACGTTTATACCGCTTTTTTTTGCCTGTCTTATAAGGCTGACGCTTTCTTTGCACGACACATGACATACGTGGTAAGCGCAGCCTGTCTGCGCACAAAGCTCCAGATCGCGCTCAACAGGTTTCCATTCGCTTTCGGAGCAGATGCCTCTGTGACCGTGTTTTTCGGCATAAGCTCCTTTATGTATATAGCCGCCTTCAAGAAGTGAGTTATCCTCACAATGAGCGGAAATTATGCTGCCGCTTTCCTTTACGATAAACATAGCTTCTTTCATCATCCCGGCGGTCTGAATACCCTTGCCGTCATCGGAAAAGCCTATTACATAATCCGAAAGATTTTTGATGTCGGAAAGCTTTTCACCTTCAAGATTAACCGTCAGCGAGCCGAAAGGATATACATTTATTACAGCGTCTTTTTTTATTATATCAAGCTGTTTTTGTAAATTTGAAACGCAGTCGGGAACGGGGTTTAAGTTCGGCATGGTGCATACCGCGGTATAACCGCCTTTTGCCGCTGCGAGGCTGCCGCTTTTTATTGTTTCTTTATATGAAAAGCCCGGCTCGCGAAAATGCACATGAACATCGCAAAAAGCAGGGAAAACGGTATAACTGCCGTCCAGGCATTTATTTTTTATATTTTCGGGCAAAACGGTTAAATCAAAGCAGTTCAAAAAGACACCTCCGTTAAAAAATCCTGTCTTTTATAAGACAGGAAAAAAGCATAGCGCCAAAGCGGATAAATCCGCTTCAAAATTTTCCAATCTTATCGATATCTCTGTATCGCCTGTTAAAGATTTGTTAGTTTTATTTTATCACAAAAGACGGTTTTTGTCAATTAAAAATTATATCGGGCAAAACCTAAAAATCCTCCGCAATAACCGACCACGCTTTAACAAGCTTTTCAAAGGTCCAGGCAGCGTTTGCGGGAGAGGTGGAAGGAAGGCATACGGCGTTTATTCCGAGCTTTTCTTTCGTAAACATATTATAATATTTTTCAGCCGCCCTGCCGTTTACAAATATGCGCCGCACGGCGGAATTTTTTAAAATCACGCTGAGGTCGTTTGCGGTCACGTTTTTTATGGAGCTGTCAGAGCTGCCCGAAATATCACAGGAGGCAATAACGTCCCATAAGGCAAGCCCGCTTGACAGTACAAATTTTGTTTTTTCTTCAATTGTGCGGGGAACGGGGGAGTTAAAGACCGCGGCAGTGACTCGCCAGAAACGGTTCCTGGGATGACCGTAAAAAAACTTTTGTTCTCTTGATTTTATTGAAGGAAAGCTGCCGAGAATAAGCACCTTCGAGTTTTTATCAAAAAGCGGCGGAAAAGGGTGCGTTATCATAACATATTCTCCTTATTTACGTTTTATAAAAGAATTTATAATAAATATAAAATAGCCGATAGCAAGAAGCACCGCCATTCCGGTACCGAAAAGCGCGAAGGCGTTATACGGTACGTGATAATATGTTGTAAGCCCGAAATAGGGGCGAAGAACAAAATATGTAAGCAAAAAGTGAAGCGTCGGTATTATAAGCCATAAAAACGGGTCAAGAGGACGGTACGCGCCTTTGCGGTCAAAAAAGAGGCAATCGGCGAGCATAATTAAGGGGCATACAATACAAAGCAGCCAGCATACAAGACCGTTACCGAAAATAGAGCCTTCATATACGCCGAAAAAAATCGGAAGAAGCACTGCGTCCGCGGCAAGGCAGACTTTTATACGGGGAAACACAGAGGATTTTTTTGAGCTTAACGTAATTGTGCTGTACAGCACAGTTACAGCTATACACAAAAAGCAAAGAAAATTTATAAAAAGCGAATAATATTTCAGTGATTTTATAAACGTTCCGAGACTTGCACCTGCAATTTTCGCGTAACACCAGCCTTCAAGAATAAGAAAAATAAGCCTTAAAAGCATTGCGTTGAAAGCTTCCGTACCCTTTGATACCCCTCCTCCGAAAAGACAGCTTAAAAGATACATCAAAAGTGCGGCGGAAAGTGTACCGAGCAAAAGCTTTATAAGGTTATCCTTATCCTTTGAAAAATCCGAAATATCGGAAAGCCACGGAAAATCAAACAGTCCCGCAAGTGCGGCAACAAGAGCCGCAAGCGCAAGCCATATAATTAAGTCACGGGGCGAGAAGTTGCCTTTTTTATCAAAGAACAAAAAGTCAAGAAGCATCATAAAAGGCAAAAGCACAGCCGTTATGTAGCCGCCTGTAAAAAATCTGAAAAACATATGACTGTTTATGATAAGCACCATGAAAGCAAGCAGCGTTAAAGCGCCTTTAATTTCAAAAAACGCCTTCGCGGGTTCTTTTTTTAAAGTTAAAATAAAAATTATCAGTATAATTATAAGACATAACAGGTCTGTAAGAGGCGCAAAACCGAGCAGCCTTTCGGGCTGCCAGGAGTAACCCATATATTCGGTAAGTCCCCAGACGGCGAAAAGAATAAAAGCAAGTCTGTAAATAAGCGCAATGTGTTTTTTCATGGCAAAAATCAATCCTTAAAACAAATATATATTACAATTATACCTTTTTTTTAAATAAAAATCAAGAAAAAATTAAAAAAGTGTTGAAAAAAATCGGATAATATGATAAAATAATATCTGTTTTGAAATTTAAGTTGTTAAGGGAGTAATGGCACATGTTTAAAACAGGGTTTGATAATGAGAAATATCTTAAAATGCAGTCGGAGCAGATTGAAAAACGAATAGCCGAGTTCGGCGATAAGCTTTACCTTGAAATGGGCGGTAAGCTTTTTGACGATTTTCACGCTTCAAGAGTGCTGCCCGGTTTTAAACCAGACAGCAAAATTAAGATGCTGCTTCATTTAAAGGACAAGCTTGAAATTGTTGTCGCGATTTCCGCGCTTGATATTGTTAAAAATAAAATCAGGAGCGATTACAATATATCCTATGACCTTGATGTCCTGCGCCTTATTGACGCTTTCAGAACAATAGGACTGTATGTGGGCAGCGTTGTCATTACGCAGTTTAGCGGTCAGACAGCCGCCGCAAATTTTAAGAAGAAGCTTGAATCTCTCGGTATAAAGGTGTTTATTCATTATCCGATAGAAGGTTATCCGGCAAATGTTGAGCTTATTGTAAGTGATGAAGGTTACGGCAAGAACGACTACATACAAACCACAAGACCGCTTGTTATTGTAACCGCTCCCGGTCCCGGAAGCGGTAAAATGGCGACCTGTCTTTCGCAGCTTTATCACGAGCATAAGCGTGGCATAAATGCCGGATACGCGAAGTTTGAGACATTTCCCATATGGAATCTGCCGCTTGACCACCCTGTAAATCTTGCTTATGAAGCAGCGACGGCAGACCTTAACGATGTCAATATGATTGACCCGTATCATCTTCAGGCGTACGGAAAAACAACGGTAAACTATAACCGTGATATTGAAGTTTTCCCTGTACTGAACGCTATGTTTAATAAAATTCTCGGTGAAAGCCCGTATAAATCGCCTACCGATATGGGCGTTAATATGGCAGGCTTTTGCATATGTGATGATGAAGTGACAAGAGAAGCCTCGAAAAAAGAGATAATACGCAGATATTTTCATACAATGTGTGACGCGCAAAGCGGCATAATAGATAAAGAAGCCGTATATAAGCTGGAGCTTATTTTAAAACAGGCGGGAGTAAGCGTTGACGACAGAAAGGTTGTAAAAGCGGCAAATGACCGCGCTGAAAAAACGTGCGCGCCGGCTACGGCAATTGAGCTTGAGGACGGCAGAATCGTTACAGGCAAAACAACGAAGCTTCTCGGAGCTTCGGCTGCGGCGCTTTTAAATGCATTAAAGGTTCTTGCGGGTATTGAAAAGGAAATTAAACTTATTTCTCCCGAAGTTATCGAGCCTATACAAAAGCTTAAAACCGAAAATTTCGGAAATAACAATCCAAGGCTGCATACCGACGAAACACTTATAGCGCTTTCAATTTCGGCGACCGTAAGCGAATACGCGAAAAAAGCGCTTGATATGCTGCCGCGCCTTAAAGGAACAGAGGTTCATTCCTCGGTAATTCTTTCGCAGATTGACAGCTCGGTTTTCAGAAAGCTTGGCACAAACCTTACCTGCGAGCCGGTGTATCAAAGCAAAAAGCTTTATCACGGATAAAATGATTTTTACATTTTTTAAGGGGCTGCGACAAAATGATTTTATTTTATCGCAGCCCCTTTCCTTAACTATTTTTAACAATCCACAAAATTTTCAGAAGCATTTTTATTTTTACAATATGCGTTTTTTGTCAACTTTTTATTGACTAATAAAAACGAAGGTGATATAATTTATACTTGTAATAAAAAATATATTTCGCCTTTTGTATGGAATATTTTTTGGGTGTAAAATTTGCACGTATGGTTCTGAAAGTTATTATAAATATATTTATTAGTTAATGAGAGGGAGTTTTAATTATGATGAATGTAAGAAAAAAATTTGTATTGTTTTTGGTGTTAATTTTACTGCTGCCGACTTTGGCTTATGCGGAAGAAGCGACAAATAATGCGCAAGATTACGAAGACAGCGCAACAGATTGTCGTATCGTTTTACCTTTTGCGGATGTTGCTGAAGGGACGTGGTACATGGACGCGGTAGCTTATGCATATAAAAATGGGCTTATGACAGGAACGGACGCAGTAGCATTTAGCCCTGATATGGCATTAAGCCGCGCACAGCTTGTTACAATTCTTTGGAGAATGGCAGAAGAACCGTTTGTTAACTATGCTATGCCATTTGATGATATAACAGATGGCGTATGGTACACTGAAGCTATTCGCTGGGTGGCAGCGGAAAATATAACAGATCGTGAGGATGGTAATTTTAATCCGAATGACACTCTTACTCGTGACGAAACGTCGGCATTATTATGGAACTACGCGAAATACAGAGGAATAGATGTCAGCGGGGGTGAGGACACTAATATATTAAGCTATAACGATGTTTTCGATATTAAAGAAGGGTATATTTCCGCTATGCAATGGGCAGTTGGCTCTGGTGTGATTTTGGGAATTGATGAGGAAAATCTTAACCCGAAAGGGCAGCTCACACGCGCGCAGGCAGCGATGATGATACAGAGGTTTGCGGAAGGCGTAAAAGCGCAGTTACCTTTGTCTTTGTGGACGGAAGGTTCAAGAGCGCGAAATGAGCTTATTTCATACGTAAAAGCTATAACAGATGAAAACAGCGCGGATTTTATTCCCGTGAAAGACCGTATTGCCGTATTTGATTTGGACGGAACGCTTTTCTGTGAAACCGATCCAAATTATTTTGACTATACTCTTCTCAAGTACCGTGTGCTGGAAGATTCAGAATATAAAGATAAAGCGTCGGAATTTGAGCGTGAGGTCGCAAACAAAATTAAAGAGCAAAACGAAACCGGAAAATCCTTTCCGGGGCTTGAGGTTGACCACGGCAAGGCTGTTGCGTCTGCTTTTGCAAGTATGACTGTTGATGAGTTTAACGAGTATATTCAGAAATTTAAAAAACAGGCTATGCCAAGCTATATAGGTATGAAACGGGGCGAAAGCTTTTATCTTCCTATGGCGCAGGTAGTAAATTATTTGCAGGCAAACGATTTCACGGTTTATATTGTCAGCGGTACCGATCGTCTTATTGTCAGAGGAATACTGGACGGCAGTATTTTAGATATTCCGAACCGTCAAATTATCGGCTCAGACGAAACCATAGTTTCAAACAATCAGGGTGATACGGACGGACTTAATTATGTTTTCAAAGATGGCGATAAACTTATTTTGGGGGGCAATTTTCTTATCAAAAACCTCAAAATGAATAAGGTTTCGGTCATTATGCAGGAAATCGGTCAGCAACCGGTACTTTCTTTCGGAAACAGCACGGGAGACAGCAGTATGGCGGAATATGTGACAAGCGGTAATAAATATAAAAGCCTTGCGTTTATGCTTTGTTGTGACGATATCGAAAGAGAAAACGGAAGCATATCAAAAGCGGATAAGATGTTCTCGCTATGTGAAGAGTTTGATTGGGTACCTATATCTATGAAAAATGACTGGACGACCATCTACGGGGAAAGTGTAACCTATGTGGGAAGTAAAGCTCAAGAGACTGCAAAAACTGCGGCATAAAAGGAGGAATTACTATAATAAAGAATAAGTATCTTGCGTTTGGGCTGTTTATTATCATTTTCGTTTTGTTTGAAAACCTTTTGGATTTTCTGTACTCTGGATTTATCACAAGAAATGTTTATACGTTTTCTGTATTAGGTAATCTTATAGTACCGCTTACGACTAGCATTGTTGTTGGATATATTATTTTTTTAAGAAAAAATTAAAATGTTGATATAGTTAAAAACTTTTTCAAACGCTAACATATGAAAGATGTTCTCATTATGGAGCTTGACCCCGTAACGGGAGTGCAGCCTAAACTTGAAAAAGGCTTTGAACTTGAATTAAAACATACCCCGTTCGTTTTGCTCGGACGGGGGGTTTGATTTATTATTGTATATGCCAAAAAGAGAGGGTTTTTTTATAAAAAATAATGCACTTTGTAGAAAATTTGTCAAAGTGCTTGACAAAAAGCTTATTAAAGTTTAAAATAATAATATATAATAAACAGTTTTGAAAGGATTTGTTTAATAATGGGACTTAATTTGGCACAAAAAATAATTAAAGAACACCTTATAAGCGGGGATATGACACCCGGAAGCGAAATATCAATACGCATTGACCAGACCCTTACGCAGGATTCAACAGGAACAATGGCTTATCTTGAATTTGAGGCTATGGGTGTACCGAGAGTCAAAACAAAAAAGTCGGTTGCTTACATAGACCATAATACTCTTCAGGCAGGTTTTGAAAATGCCGATGACCATAAATTTATTCAGACCGTTACGTCAAAACACGGTATATATTTTTCACGTCCGGGCAACGGTATCTGTCATCAGGTGCAGCTTGAGCGTTTCGGCGTGCCGGGTATGACGCTTCTCGGCTCCGACAGTCACACTCCGACGGGCGGCGGCATAGGTATGCTGGCAATCGGCGCGGGCGGTATGGACGTTGCGGTCGCGATGGGCGGCGGTCCTTACTATCTAACCATGCCGAAGGTTGTTAAGGTTAATCTTAAAGGAAAGCTTTCTCCGTGGGTTGCCGCGAAGGATATTATTCTTGAAGTTCTTCGCATTTTAACGGTTAAAGGCGGGGTAGGAAAGGTTATAGAATATGCCGGTGAAGGCGTTAAAACTCTTACTGTTCCCGAGCGCGCGACAATAACAAATATGGGAGCTGAGCTCGGCGCCACAACGTCAATCTTCCCGAGCGATGAGGTGACTTTAAGCTTTCTTAAAGCGCAGGGGCGTGAGGCTGATTATACCGAAATTCTTCCCGATGCTGACGCGCGGTATGATGAGGAAATAACAATTGACCTTTCTTCTCTTACACCGCTTGCGGCGCAGCCGCATATGCCGGACAGAGTTGATACCGTTAAAAACATAGGCAGTATAAAGGTTGACCAGGTAGCTATCGGAAGCTGCACAAACTCATCATATATGGATATGATGAAGGTCGCGAAAATTTTAAAGGGCAAAACCGTACATCCTGATGTGAGCCTTGTTATTTCTCCGGGTTCAAAACAGGTGCTTAATATGCTTGCCGAAAACGGCGCTCTTGCCGATATGGTAAGCGCAGGCGCGAGAATACTTGAAAGCGCCTGCGGTCCGTGTATAGGTATGGGACAGGCTCCGAAAACAGACGCGGTGTCGCTCAGAACGTTTAATCGTAACTTTGAAGGCAGAAGCGGAACAAAATCGGCTCGGGTATATCTTGTAAGCCCCGAAACCGCCGCTGTAAGCGCGCTTACGGGAGTTTTGACAGACCCGAGAGAATTTGGCGATTGCCCATTGATTGAAATGCCCGAAAAGTTTTTGGTTAATGATAATATGATTATTGCTCCCGCACCCGAAAATAATGATGTTGAGGTTGTCAGAGGTCCGAATATAAAGCCTTTCCCGATAAACAAGCCTCTTGCTGACAAAATAACGGGAAAAGCGCTTATAAAGGTTGAGGATAATATCACTACAGACCATATTATGCCTTCAAACGCCAAGCTTCTTCCGTTCCGTTCAAATATTCCTTATCTTTCGGAATTTTGCCTTGTACCTTGTGACCCCGATTTTCCGAAAAGAGCAAAGGAAAACGGCGGCGGTTTCATAATAGGCGGCAGCAATTACGGTCAGGGCTCAAGCCGTGAGCATGCTGCGCTTGCTCCGCTTTATCTTGGTATTAAGGCTGTTATTGTTAAGTCTTTTGCGAGAATACATGTCGCAAACCTTATAAATTCCGGAATTTTGCCGCTTACATTTAAAAATCCCGAGGATTATGATAAGATTGACCGTGACGACGAAATTACAATTGAAAATGCGACCGGACAGGTGAAAGCCGGCGGCGATATAATAATTAAAAACGTTACAAAAGGCATTGATATCGTAACCGAAACAATGCTTTCCGACAGGCAGATTGATATGATTCTTGCGGGCGGGCTGCTTAATTATACCAGGGAGAACAGCTGAAATCCGAGCTTTTTGAACATATAATTTTTTACAGAAAGGCATGATTATAAAAATGGCTGAACATAAAAAGGTTTCAAGCGTTGTTATACGAAGGCTTCCGCGTTATTACAGATATCTCGGTGATTTGCTGGCAAAAGGAATCAAAAGGATATCCTCAAAAGAACTCAGCGAGCTTATGAATGTCACCGCTTCACAGATACGGCAGGACTTTAACTGTTTCGGCGGCTTCGGTCAGCAGGGATACGGCTATAACGTTGAATATCTTTATAATGAAATAAGTGATATTCTCGGCATACGCAAGGGCAGAAGTATGATTATTGTCGGAACGGGAAATCTCGGTATGTCTATTGCGGGATATTCAAATTTTAAAAAGCGCGGTTTTAACCTTGTCGGTCTTTTTGACCATAATCCGGCTCTTTACGGTAAAGAGGTAAGCGGAATAAAAATCATGCCCGTAACGGAGCTTAAAAATTTTCTTCAAGGTCATAATGTTGATATTGCGGTGCTTACTATGCCGAAAGAGAGTGTTCAGGAGGTTTTGCCCGTAATAAAAGGTAACGTAAAAGGGATATGGAATTTTTCACATAAAGAAATCCCTCAGGAGGACGGGCTTTCTGTTGAAAATGTGCATTTGAGTGACAGTCTTATGACTCTTTCATGTAAAATAGGAAGAAATGAAAAGCTGGGGAAATAAACGGCAGAGGTAAAAATATGTCTGAACTTTTTGAAATTATTATGATAATAAGCTTTGGAGCATCATGGCCTATGAACGTTGCAAAGTCATACAGGAGCCGTACCGCAAAAGGAAAAAGTCTCGGTTTTCTGTGCCTTATTTTTTTCGGATATATAGCAGGAATTGCTTCAAAGCTTTTAAATTCCGCATATATGGAAGCTTTCGGTAAGAAATGGTATGTTTTGTTTTTTTATATATTAAATCTTATAATGGTGGGTGCAGACCTTATTTTATATTTTCGGAACAAAAGGCTTGACAGCCTTGCGGAAAAAAATATGGGAAAAAATTAATATTTTCCTTGCAATTTGTTTAAATATGGTGTATAATATATAAGGTTTGTTTTTGGTATATTAAAAACTTATAAATGAATGAGCAACCTTAAAAACAAAAGGAGTTATAAAAAATGTTAACAGCAATTGTCGGTATAAACTGGGGAGATGAAGGAAAAGGGCGTATGGTTGACCTTCTTTCAAGCGATTATGATATTGTTGCGCGTTATCAGGGAGGCAACAACGCAGGACATACGGTTATAAACCATCTCGGAAAGTTTGTTCTTAACCTTCTGCCTTCCGGAATACTCCGTGAAAATGTTGTAAATGTAATGGGCTGCGGTATGGTTATTGATATTGAGCATCTTTGCGGTGAAATCGCGCGTCTTCGTGAAAAGGGCGTAAAAATCAGTCCCGAAAATCTTAAAATCAGTGACAGGGCAGTTATTTGTATGCCTTACCACGTTATGCAGGATTGTCTTGAAGAGGACAGGCTGGGAGACGCGAAATACGGCTCAACAAGACGTGGTATAGGTCCGGTTTACGGCGATAAATATCTTAAAAAGGCTATCAGGATGGGCGACCTTTTATACCCGGAAACCACGAAAAAAAGGCTTGAAGGCATTGTAGAGTGGAAAAATCTTACAATAGAAGGCTCTTACGGAGCTGAAAAAATAAAGCTTAATGACATAACGGCGTGGCTTAATAAGTTCGGCGGTGAGCTTAAAGATTATATTTGTGATACGGGCGTATTCCTTGAAAACGCTCTTAAAAACGGCAAAAAGGTAATGTTTGAAGCACAGCTCGGAGCGCTCAGAGATATTGATTACGGAATTTATCCATATACATCATCATCTTCTGTTATTGCCGCTTACGCGCCTATCGGAGCTGGAATAGCGGGCAGAAAAATTGATGAAACAATCGGTATTATGAAAGCGTATTCGACCTGTGTGGGTGAAGGACCTTTTGTTACGGAGCTTTTTGGCGATGAGGCGGAGGAATTAAGGCGCGCGGGCGGAGAATACGGAGCCGCAACGGGCAGACCGAGGCGTGTAGGACCGTTTGACGCCGTTGCTTCAAGGTATGGTGTCAGAGTGCAGGGCGCTGATTCTATTGCGCTTACCAAACTTGATATTTTATCCGGAATAAATCCGATTAAGGTATGCACAGGATATAAAATAGGGGATACCGTAACGGAAAATTTCCCGTTTGGTGATATAATAAACGAAGCAGAGCCTGTATATGAAGAGCTTCCGGGCTGGCAGGGAGATATTTCCGGTTGCAGAAGCCTTGACGAGCTTCCGAAAGAGGCTGTTGATTACATAAAATATATTGAAAAAGCGGTTGACTGCAAAATTTCTTATGTTTCTGTAGGGCCCGACCGTGAACAATATATAAAGCTTTAAAAATAAAGAGGCTGTGATTTTCACAGCCCACAATTTGCCTCCGTAGTTAAATGGATATAACAAACCCCTCCTAAGGGTTAGTTATCGGTTCGATTCCGGTCGGGGGTGCCAAAAGAGACAAACGGTTTTTTATAACATTGTTATATTAGTGTTTGTCTTTTTTTATATGCAAATTTTACAAGAGAGCGACAGCAAAACTATATAAAATGACAACGGAATTGTTTTTTTACAGAAGATTAAAGTTTGAACCGCAATGGTAAAACATTAAAATATTAATGTTATATATTATTTAATGCACATTTTGAGTAAAATCAAGAATGTACTTGCAGAATGAGAAAGAAACGGTGTTTTTTTACACTACACAACAGCAAATTAAATATTAATTGTTATTAAATATTTTTGTTACAGTTGTTGCGTCTATTAACTGAAAACGATAATCCGCTTTTTAAAAAAATCGCGGTATTCGACGGCGACAGTATATCGCACGGAGGTAGTGCTGCCGATAATTCATCAGGCTGGGCTTCACGAATAGGCGATAAAAATAAAATGAGCTGGCGGAATTACAGTGTCGGCGGCGGGTTCATAACATATATCTCCGGCAAGCACTGTATTAGTCGCACTATTGACACGATACATAATACTTATTCCACACTGGATTGCAATGTTCATTATAAACGAAATACGCTCTATACTCGAAAACCTTGTAAAACTCGGCGTAGATGTACCGCAGTTCCTTATTAAAGGCTTAGAGGTCGAGTATGACACAGTAAAAGCAAAAACAGAGGTGAAAAATCAATGAAAATTTTATTAATTGCGGGACACGGAGCGGGCGACCTTGGAGCGTCGGGCTGCGGTTACAAAGAAGCTGACCTTACAAGGGAGCTTGTAACGCTTATAAAACCTATGCTTGACGGTTACGCTGATGTTACTGTTTTTGATTTTGACCGCAAAATGGCAGCGGATTTAAAGAGCGGTATCAGATTTAATTTCAAGCCTTATGATTACGTGTTTGAAGTCCACTTTAACGCCGCAGGAGCGGCGGCAAAAGGCGCGGAAGTATTAATTCACAGCAAGGTTTCAGACCGTGCCGAAAATGCCCTTATTTTGCGTAGTATGGCAAGTCTGGGATTTATAAACAGAGGTGTAAAAAGACGCAATGATTTAATCGTAATGAATACTTGTTATGCGCAGGGTGCAAGATACGCGCTGTTTGAAACTTGCTTCATCAGCAACGCCGAAGATATGAGAATATATCAATCTAAAAAATTTGAAATTGCGGAAGCAGTAACAAATGGAATTATTGAAGGACTTAAATTAAAGGAGGACAAACCTATGACAAATGAAGAAAGAACAAAATTCAATAAGCTTGTAAATGCGGTGTCAGCGCTCAGCGAAAGAGTTGATAAGCTTGACAGTAAAATGATTTACGGGTATGTTGATGATAATATGCCGTCGTGGGCAAAACCTACCATATTAAAGCTTATGGATAAGGGCGTTTTAAGAGGCAATGAAAAGGGAAATCTTAACCTTGACGAGAATATGCTCAGGACACTTGTTATCCTCGACAGGGCAGGGATTTTTAAGGACGTGATATAGGCGGCTGTTTTTATATTTTTTATTTTTATCAAGCCTTTTATCAAGCGTTTTTTACAAAAAATTTAGTAACACTTTTTAGTGACAAGTTGTGTTTTTACAGCGCATAATCAAATAAATGTTCTGTGAATTTTCCGCGCAAAATGATAAGTAAAAACAGCCATTCTTTGTATGTATTTAACAAAAAATGACTGTTTTTGCGTAATTGGCGGAGAGGGTGGGATTCGAACCCACGGCCCTCAGGGGGTATCGTGATTTCGAGTCACGTCCGTTATGACCACTTCGATACCTCTCCATATTGATTTATTTATGTGACTTAAATATTATACTGCATTTTAATAAAAATGTCAAGGGGGAAATAACGTTTTTGTAAATATAAATACATAAAAAAACCCGCAATGATGCTTTTTAAAACTGTCATTGCAGGCTTTTTGTATTTAAGCTGTTTAAAGGGCTTTTTTAGCCGCTTCTGCAAGTGCCGAAAAAGCTGACGGGTCATTTATTGCCATTTCGGAAATTGCTTTTCTGTTAAGCGTAATACCTGCATTTTTAAGTCCATGCATAAACGTTGAATAATTCATACCGTTTATTTTTGCGGCAGCGCTTATACGAGTTATCCAAAGCCTTCTGAAATTTCTTTTTTTCTGTTTGCGTCCTATATATGAATATACAAGCGATTTCATTACAGCTTCATTGGCTGTTCTGAAAAGTTTGGATTTGCCGCCGAAATAACCTTTGGCAAGCTTTAATATTTTTTTATGTCTTCTTCTTGTTGTAACCGCGCCTTTAACTCTGGCCATTTAATCTCAACCTCCTATGTTTATTTATACGGAATTAACTTTTTAATTACGGCTGCGTTTGCGGGAACCGCATAGCTCTGCTTTCTGAGACCGCGTTTTCTCTTTGTGGTTTTCTTTGTAAGAATATGACGTCTTCCGGCGTGATTCTTTTTTACTTTACCGTTTTTGGTGAGATTAAATCTCTTGGCAGCGCCTCTGTGTGTCTTTATTTTTGGCATACTTTTCTCTCCTCTCAGAAAATTGTTATTATTTGAGTTTCAGAAAACAATTCTGTATTCTGTAAATCATAAACCTATTGTTTCGGGGTAAGAAACATTACCATGCTTCTTCCTTCCATTTTCGCTTGCTTGTCAACATTTGCTTCATTTTCAAAATTGGCGGCAAATTTATCAAGCAGCGGAGCACCGATTTCGGTGTGCGCAAGCTCACGACCTCTGAAACGAAGTGATACCTTAACCTTGTCGCCTGCGGCAATAAATTTTTTGGCTTGTCTTACCTTCGTTTCAAAATCTCCGACATCAATTGACGGGGTAAGCCTTACTTCTTTAACGCTTACCACTTTTTGGTTTTTACGGGTTTCCTTTTCGCGTTTTGCACGGTCAAACCTGTACTTTCCGTAATCCATAATTTTGCATACAGGCGGAACAGCCTGTGGAGCAATTTCTACAAGGTCAAGATTTTTTTCGTCCGCAATACGCATAGCTTCTTTAAGCGGCAAAATACCCAGCTGACTGCCGTCGCTATCGACAACCCTGATTTCCTTGTGTCTGATTTCATCGTTAATTAAAAGCTCCTTTGCTATGTTTAACACCTCCAAAAAAAATTGAGTCGGATATATTTCCGCCTCAAAATACCAAAAACATTACAGCAACACTGTAATATTTGAAAAGTATTTGCCATCCGCTTGTGTTTACGGTAGGCGAGAAGCGAAAACTTCTGCTTGTTAATTCTTTTCTATTATAGCATATTTTTTTTTGTTTGTCAAGAGTTAAACGCCGATAATTTTTATAATATATTAAAAAAATACGGTAAAATTTTGTAAAAAATGACGGTTGAATTGTAAAAACAAATATGATATTATAAATAAGAAAAAGTCATCGCAATTAGAGGCGCACAATTCAACAGTAACCGCTTTTTTACGGGCAAACGAGGGCGGCGAAAGGGGAGAGTGCCGAGGCACGGTTTTTTGCCCGGAAAAGCCGCCGCCGGGGTAATACAGAATATGTATTACACTGTCACTTTTTTAGTGGAGAGCTATTGCAGACAAAATTGTGCTTCATAAAGTCACGGTTTGCAGTAGTGCATGCCGTGACTTTTTAAAAATTTTATTTAAGGAGAGTTTTGTATGAAAAACTTTAAAAAAGCATTTACCGCTGTAACTTTTCTGACGGTAATGTTTATGCTGGCAATGACGCTTTGCTGCTTTGCCGAAGGTGAAGCCGAAACGCCGAAAATGTACGCGACCTTCTGGGCGCTTATTCCTCCGATTATCGCAATTGGGCTTGCGCTTATCACAAAAGAAGTTTATTCTTCTCTTTTTGTGGGTATTGTTGTGGGCGCGCTTTTCGCGGCTGATTTCGCTCCCGTTTCCGCAATGGATAAGCTTGTTGAGGACGGACTTATGGCGGCGGTTGCGGATACTGCGGGTATTTTTATTTTCCTTGTTATTCTCGGCGTAATCGTTGCTCTTGTCAATAAAGCGGGCGGCAGCGCTGCTTTTGGTAAATGGGCAAAGAAAAACATCAAAACAAGACCGGGCGCTATGCTTGCAACCTTTGTTCTCGGTGTTCTTATTTTTATTGACGACTATTTCAACTGTCTTACAGTGGGCTCGGTAATGCGTCCCGTAACGGACAGCCATAAAATTTCAAGAGCAAAGCTGGCGTTTTTAATTGACGCGACAGCTGCTCCCATATGTATGATAGCTCCCATTTCTTCATGGGCTGCGGCTGTTTCAAGCTACGCGCCCGAAGGAAAAGGTATCGCGCTTTTCATAAAAGCAATTCCGTTCAATTTTTACTCGCTTCTTACACTTGTTTTTGTAATTGCTATTTCTCTTATGCAGTTTGATTACGGTCCGATGAAGCTCCATGAACAGAACGCTAAAAACAAAGGTGACCTTTACACCTGCGGCGATAAAGCTGAAGTACCCGATGAAGCGCCGTCCTCAAAGGGTAAGGTTATTGACCTTGTTCTTCCGATACTTGTTCTTATCATTGTTTGCGTTATAGCGCTTATCTATAACGGCGGTTTCTTTGACGGAGCAAGCTTTGTGGATGCTTTCAGTGATACGGACGCGACTGTAGGTCTTCCCTGGGGCGCTCTTATCGCTCTTGTACTCACAATCATTTATCTTGTTGCAAGAAGGGTTGTAAGCTTTAAAGAAGCTATGGAATGTATTCCGAAAGGCTTTAACGCAATGGTACCCGCAATACTCATTCTTACCTTTGCGACAACGCTTAAAAATATGACAGGGCTTCTCGGCGCTGCCGATTATGTTGACGGCGTTATGAAAAACGCGGCTACAGGTCTTGCAAGCTTCCTTCCGGCTGTTATATTCCTTGTTGCGTGCCTTCTTTCTTTCGCGACAGGTACTTCCTGGGGAACATTCGGTATTCTTATTCCGATTGTAACAGCTATGTTCCCGCCCGAAAATCCGCTTTTCATAATCGGTATGTCGGCTTGTCTTGCAGGCGCGGTTTGCGGAGACCATTGTTCACCGATTTCCGATACAACAATTATGTCGTCCGCAGGCGGACAGTGTAACCACATAAACCACGTTTCAACTCAGCTTCCCTATGCAATTACGGTTGCGGCTGTTTCGTTTGTTTCGTACATAATTTCAGGTTTTGTACAGAATGTTTGGATTTGTCTTCCGATAGCGATTATACTTATGATTGCGACACTATTTGTAATTAAAGCCGTTACTGCGGATAAAAAACAGGCTTGAAAAATAGGCTGAATATTGCGAGGTCCTGCAAAAATGCAGGACCTCTTTTAAATAATTTAAACAGGTGTTTTTTCTTTATTTTTAACTTTTTTTCCGACTTTCAAAACCGATGAAAAAATTAAAATAATTATTATAATAAAGGTAAGCTTGCCGGGCTTTACTCCGGCGGGAGACACACCGAAAACCGTACTTCCTTTTGTTCCTTTGAATACCAGATATTTACCGTCTTTTTTGCAGCTTGTTCTTACGTATTTTCCGTCTTTAAGCACATATACAGCCTGCTCAAACCGCATATTATCGGAGGGAAGATAGTGAATTGTCATTTCACCGCCGTCCGGAGCGTCTGAGACGGTAACTTTCCAATTTTCCTCACGTTTGCCCGAAAACCGCTTTGTTTTTTCTTTCTCTATTTTTGCGGTCGTTTCTTCGGTATATTTCCCTTCGCAAAGCGCTATGGGAAGCCCCGATTTTCGGGTTTTGTCGGTTTCGACAGAAGTGACATACGGAACATAAACCGCGGTTGCGGTTATATCACGTGACAGATTTTCAAAGCTTTCTGTATCCCATTTGGCGTAATATCCTTCTCTTTCGGGGATAGAAGGTATATCTTTTAAGGTTTCACCATAGCCAAAGCTCATTTCCTTAATGGTTTTTCCGTCTATTATAAATTTAGCGGTAAATTTATCGAAAATGTCTCCGTTTTCGGTTTCTTTAATGAAATCAACGCTGCCTTCTTCGGCAATTCCGCTGTAGCTTGTGCCGTCAACAGCGCCGGTAATGTTTCCGGCATAGAAATTTGAACGGCAAAGACCTTCGGTATTTCCGGCAACACCTCCCGAAAACTCATCACTTTTATCTATTGTTACAACCGCGCCGCAATCATAAATATGGTTGGCATTTCCGGCAATTCCTCCGACATAATCATCACCCGAAAGAGAAACCCTTGCAGTACAGTTTTTAATTGTGGTTTTGCAGTCGCCGGCAATACCGCCGACGTAATCGCCTGTTTTACTCTCGATATATCCGCCCGAAGCGCAGTTTATAATACAGCCGAGCTTCATTTGTCCCGCAATACCGCCCACACAATTCTTTTTTGATTTAATATTCGCGCTGTTGCGGCATTGTCTTACAACGGCTCTTGTTTTATAAATAAAATCAAATGAGCGTTTTCCGTTACGTGAAATATCGTCCTCGGGGTCAAAATCATACTCAATCGCGAGCGAGCCCACAATTCCGCCGACGTTTATATCGCCGTCAATATCGCCGTCATTTTTACAGCCAGTTATTTTGCCTGTTGTCTGCGCCGCGGTATCTTCTTCCGAAATATCCATAGTAAGGTCGTCGATTGTTTTTTCCGTAACATCAGTCGTTGCGCTTTCAATAACGGAGGATAAGCTGTCGAGGACTTTGAAAAGCTGAGTGTTTACATTTCCGAGAGTTCCTCCTATGCCTCCGAGAGTTCCGCTTGCGTAGTTGTTCAGCGCCTCAAACGAATCGGTTATTCCCGAAATACTGCCCGATAGAGCGTCTTTTGTTTCGTACATTTCGGAAGGAAATCTTTCAATATTTATAATCGGATTTGCGTTAAATTCAATAATACTGCCGTTCAGTTCATCAAACATTTTTCCGAGAGATAATAAAATGCCCGTTATACTTTCCGCATTTTTTTGTATTTTGGTTCCGGCGTCGTCAAGAGTTAAACCCTTTGTGTCAATATTGAAGCCGTCAAAAGCTGTTTCAAGACTGTTAACCGCGTCACGCAGATTTCTTGTGGAATCGGCAGCATAGCCCGCCGCCGTGGCAAGCTTATCGACTCCTGAGGCAATATCTCCGCCGTCAATGGCTTTAAGCGCGGAATTAAGCTGTTCAAATGCGGTTTTAAGCTGTTCGTAATCATTTTTTGTTCCCGCTGAAATTTCACTGACAGAAGTAAAGGTTTTTTCAAGAGAAGAAATCAAGGCGGAAATATCGCTGTCTGCCGGTATTTTGCCGCTTGCTGTTCCTGCGCTGATTTTTGCAAGCTCCGAAGCGGTTTCTTTTGCGGCGCTGCTTACGTCATTTGCGCCCTTAATCATATTATCGAGTGATTTTTTTATATTGTCAATCGCTTTGCTTGCGGCGTTAATATTTGCCGTAAAGGTTTTAAGATCTCTTGCGGAGCTGCGAAGCGATGATGCCGCGGCGTTTAAATCTCTTGTTGCTTCTTTAAGCTTATCGGCGGATTTTTTAAGTCCCGGGCTGTTTACTTCACCCGAAACGGAGCTTACAGCATCGTTATATTCATCGGCGGCTTTAACAAGGTCTCCCGCAACATCATTTACTGTCTCGGCAGAGTTTTCGTCAATATATCCGTATTTGCCCATGGTATCCGTAACACTGCCGATAAGAGAGGTGATTTTCGCGCTTGTATCGGTAATATTATCCGCGTTGGTTTCAAGATTGCCGTTTACCATATCGACAAGAGTGTCTGTAAGCTCGATTGCCGTGTTCGTCTGCGTTTTTATGCCGCTAAGTCTTGCCGAAACACCGCTTCGCATTGAGTCGGACTCGCCTATAAGCTCATCAATCATTTTTTCAAGAGTATTTAAGTCATCGCTTAAAGAAAGCACCGAGCTTTCGGAATATTGCAACACGGTAAACGGCTCAAGCTGTCCGACAATGCCGCCGACATCTTTTCGTCCGTAAACCTCGCCGTAATTCTTACAGCCCGAAAGATACCCGTTTTGCCTGCCCGCAATACCTCCCACGTTGTATCCGACGTGAACATATCCCACAGTTCCCCTGTTTTCACAGCTTTCCGTAATTCCGGACGAAAAACCGCTGATTCCGCCGATATCGGTTATTTCAACGGTGTTTTCCGTTGATATAATATTACTGAGGTCAATATTTTCAATATCGAAGGTTGTTTTCTCGATTTTTGTATTTACCTTGCTTTTGTTTACGCAGCTTACTACTGTACCGAGATTCCTGCCCGTAATACCGCCGACATAGTGTTTGCCGTATATGCTGCCCTCCGAGGTACAACCCGAAATTGTGCCTTCGTTTTGTCCGGCAATGCCGCCTATATAGCTTAAACCTTTTATTTCTCCTTTGAATTTGCAGTTTGTAATTGTTCCGCTGTTGATTCCGGCAACAGCGCCTATTTTTGAACTGCTTCCGCCGGGAATCAGAGTGGTTTCAACTGTAAGATTTTTAATTACAGCGCCGGCTGAAACATTTCTGAAAAGCCCTGTTTTTGAAGCGTTTTTATAGCTTACGACGCCGCTTACGGTATGATTGTTTCCGTCAAACGTTCCGCTGAAAACAGGTACGGGTAAAAAGCCGGAAAGCTTAATATCTTTTGTAAGTAAAAATGTTTTCCCTGCCGAATAGCTGTCAAGTGTGCAGTTTTTGACGAACGCTTTAAAATCATCGGCAGAGCGCAGATAAACGGTGTTTGTATCCGCAATCGTGAAAAGGGGAAGTGAGAGAATTAAAGACAAAAGTAAAAATACATTAATTTTTTTAATTATTGTTTTCATTTTCGTTTTCCTCCTTTTCGGTATTCGCTTCTTCGGGTAAAGTCTCAACGCTTCCGAGACGTATCGCCGCACTTAAATCTCCTCTTAAAATACCGTGAATTTCGGCATCGACAAAGCCGGAGATTTTACCTGTAATATGACCGTTTACCAACATTCTGCCTGTATTTGAGGTTATAATGTCGGGTTTCTTGATTTCGTAGGCGGTACGCTCTATTATTTTGTTTCCGATAATTAATATCTGCGGCAGCACGCCCATAACAAGTATAATCGAAATAATTGTTCCCCTGCCGAGAGATTCGCCGAGGGCGGCTATTGCGCCGTTTGTTGTCAGAAAAGCTATAAGCGTGCTTGCCGCGGCAAGAATCGCGCCCGAAGTAATAATTGTCGGAAACGCTCCGTTAAGCGTTTCGATAATGGCTTCTTTTAAATCCTTTTTTTGTTTCAGCTCGTTAAATCTGCTTGAAATTACAATCGCGTAATCTATATTTGCGCCCATCTGTATGGAGCTTACAATAAGATATCCGAGGAAATACTGCTTTTGCTGCATTATTACGGGGAAGGAAAAGTTTATCCATATACTGCCCTGTATTACAGCTATAAGAAGTATCGGAAGCCCCGCGGATTTAAAGGTAAAGAACAGCACTATTATAACAAACAAGGCGGATAGAATACTTATAAGTATATTATCTTTTGAAAACGAGGAGGCAAGGTCATAATCGCTTGTACTGTTACCCACAACATAGGAATTATCGGGATAGTATTTATAAAGCACCTCGTGTACTTTGTCAAGGAAAGAAAAGGTTTCTTTTCCTTCTTCGGGCAGATTAAGATAAAGAATCATACGGCTGAACTTATTGCTTTCAAGCTGAAGCCTGCCGTCCTCAATTTTGTCATATATTTCGTTTATTTCATCGGTGGTTTCCTCATCAAGCGGAATGTAGCCCTCATTTGTTTCTTTATGCAGAAAGGTGAGCATATCTATAAGCGGCACGCTGTAAGACTCAAAGCCGCTTATTATTCTTCCGAATTCTTTTTTGTCGGCGGCATAAGCGGCATAAAGCGCTTGCGCTGCCGAATAATCGGCATCTGTAAGCTCGCTGAATTGTCTTGGAGTAAGAGCGTCTGTAAGCATATATCCGTCCATAGCTTCGGTATTCGCAAGTCCTTGCGACCTGTCAACCTCATCAAATTTTTCAAACTCAGCGAGCATTGCCGCCTCTTTTGTATAATCTCCCGACGGCACAACGAGCGCGATAAGTGTTTTTTGTGTAAAGGTGTTTTTTATTTTTTCTCTCGCTATCTGCCTTTCGCTCATTGTATGAGTTTTAAGGTCGTTCATTCCGTATGCGTAGGGGCAGTTTGCCGACACAAAAAAACCCGCTATCATCAAAACAAGAAATATCGGAGGAATAACATACCTTGTTTTATAATCGGCGCGTCCTATGAAGCTGATTGACGGAACAAGGTTTTTATGCTTTGTTTTTTCCATAAGGTTTCCAAACAGCATAATTAAACCCGGCATAAGGGTAAATACGCTGAACAGGCTGAAAAATATTGCCTTTATAAGCACAAACGAAAGGTCCCGTCCTATTCCGAAACGCATTGTCATAAGCGCGGCAAGTCCCGAAATTGTTGTTAAACTGCTGGAGGATATTTCGGGTATGGATTTCGCGAGCGCTTTTACGGCAGCGTCGTGCTGTGAAAGATGTTCACGCTCCTCGGTATATCTGTGACAAAGGATTATCGCGTAATCAATCGCGAGCGCAAGCTGCAAAATGACCGCGACAGAGTTTGAAATAAAGGAAATTTTGCCGAGAATAAAGTTTGTTCCTTTGTTTAAAAGCGCTGCCGCGCCAAAGGTTATTAAGAGTACGGGTACTTCGGCATACGATTTCGAGGTAAAGGTAAGTCCCGCTATTATTATAACGACGGCGATAACAATTATAATATTCATTTCGCCTTTCAAATCTTTGCTCATATCAAAGCCGACATCGGAAGATACATATATATCATAGTTTTTAAATTTTTTCTTTATGGAATCAAGAGCCTTTATGCTTATATCGTCATTGGCGCCGCCCGCAAAAGTTACTTTAAAAAGCGCCGAGCTGCCTTTGAAATATTCATCGGTATTTTCAAACTTAACCTCTGTTACGTCTTTGATTTTTTCAATCTGCTTTTTTATCTCATAAGCCTTTTTTAAAGATACGTTTGAAAGCATTATTTCAGCCGAGCCGTAGGTTACAAATTCTTTTTCCATAAGGTCAATGCCTTGTCTTGTTTCCGTGCTTTCGGGCAGATATTTTGTTATATCGTTTTCAACTTCAACCCAGCCGCTTGATATAATACTGAAAATGCAGGCGCCTATAAAGAAAACAAAAAATAAATTTCTTTTATTTACTATAAAAGAAGCGATTTTTTCCATAAAATTCGGTTTATTGATATCGATTTTCTCGCTCATATATTTTCTTGCTCCTTTTTATGTATATGTTTTGATGCTTTGCCGCTTACTGCCGAACGTACGGACGAATTTAATATTGAAATAATACATTCCGTAAGCTCTTCTTTTGTAAAGCTGTTCATATTGCCTTTTATCCATGTTATTACCGTTCCCGTAACGGCTTCCGCGAAATAGACCGACAAAAACAGCTTATATTGTCCCGATATTATAAGTTGTTTTTCATCGGATATTTTTTCAATCATTTCACCTGCGTATTTGTAAAAATCGCCGGCAATTATATGCTTAAGCCTTTCATAACCGATTGATTCAAAAGCTGAATTAATTGCCGCGCGGTTTTTGTCGGCATAATCTATAAAAAAAGTTACCGCTTCTTCAAGGCTGATATTTTTTTTCTTGGCGCGGAGAATGTCGATTGTTTCGTTTTCAAAAGTCCATCTTAAAAGGGCATAAATATCTTCAAAATGGTAGTAAAAGGTTTTGCGGTTATAGCCGCAGTTTTCAACTATTTCGCTTACGGTTATTTTTGAAAACGGCTCTTTTTCGAGAAGCTTCTTGAAGGTTGTTGCGAGCGTGTGTTTTGTCTTATATGTGCGGTCACGCATTTTCATCCGGATTTACCTCTTTTCCACACAAATTTTTACACAGTTTATTATACATCTGTCCGGTAAAAAAATCAAGGGACATTATCGGACATTTGTCCGGTAATTTTAATAATTATATATTTAAATCGGAGCAACGCTTCTGCTTTGCTGAGGGAGAGCAGAGCCCCGGACAGATTGCAAGCGCAGAGATAAACCGCCATAGTAAACAGAAGGATTTATCTGTTATTGCGGGTGATACTGATTTACAGCTTGCGGCGAAGGAAAAAACAAATCTGCTGGCGGGTAAATATGCCAAGTTTTCAAGAGCCGCAGAGCTTCCGACAAGAGGGGAGAGACTTCGAGTAGAAGGCTTTAAGAGCGTGAAAATCCGCAAAAAGCGTTGACAAATGTGGGAAAGGGGTGGTATAATTAATAAAAAGAGGGTTAATGAGGTACAATATGTGCATTATATAGGGAAACTTGACAGAAAAATATATAAGTGTATAACAGAGGATATAACAACTGATGAGGTTATCATAACTGATACGCAGATACAACATATTAAAGAAAGACATCCAAACTATTTTGAACGCTATTTCAAACATGCCGAGGAAGTTATTAAAGCACCGGATTACATTATTGAGGCGAATAAACCTAATACCGCATTTATATTAAAACATATTGAAGACAATGGTAAAAATTATGAGGTGATTTTACGATTAAAAACTTCTGAAGACCCTAAAGATTATAAAAATTCAATAATTACTTTTTTGAAAGTAGAAGAAAAACGATATAATCGATACATCAGAACGAAAAAAATACTTTACAAATCGGAATAAATGTGATATAATATAAATAGAATAAGAGTAAGCTATTCGAGGTGGACAATTTCGTGGCATCCACACGCCGATGGTACCGACAGGGGAAACCCGAGAGATGCAGGGGTACGCCACGCCTGCCGAATAGCTGCTTTTGAGCCGTTTTGAGAAATCAAAGCGGCTTTTACTATATCTACACACTAATTCAATAATTCAAGCACTTACTTTTACGGTAGGTGCTTTTATTTAAATAAGGGGCAAAGCCCCGAAATTCAGCGAAAATATTGCTTGAAGCTTTAATCAAAAGTAAGTCCGCGAATGATGTAAAACTAAGTGAGCAGGTCTAAATGGCAGACGAAAAATAGCGTTGATACATTAAAAAAGATTATGCATGGCAAAAAGGGACTGTGACAAAATAAACTCGTTTTGCTGCAGTCCCTTTAAATGTTAGTTGCTATTTTATGAGATGAATATATTTTTCAAAATCAAAACAAAGCGTATCCTTGCTGTGAGAATCGCTCGAAAGCACAAACCTGCCGCCGCGCGATTTTATGTATTCCGTGATTTCGGACGAGGGATAGGGAACGCTTCTGTAACCGCGCGAAACGGCTCCCGTATTTATTTCAAACGGAAGGTCATATGAGATAATATCGTCAATCGCTTTTCTGTATGCTGTTACGTAGCGCGCGTTATTCTCGCAAAAAAATTTATTTCCTTCGTTGAATTTTGCCACAATATCAAAATGACCGATTATATCAGGCTTCATTTTTTTCACCATTTCGGCGATGGTTTCAAAATATTTTTCGGAAACCGCATAGAAATCGCCGTTAAAATGTTTTGCGGTGAAGCCGCAGAAAGCTTCTTCGGAAAGGTCAACCGGGAAAAATTCCTTACCGCATTTTATATAGTGTACAGAGCCTATCATATAGTCATACGGATAGGCGGGAGGAGGCGAATAGTAATCCTGCTCGATACCGCATAAAATTTTTATTTTATCCTTGTATTTATCTTTCAGAAAATTAATTTCTTTAAAGTAAAGCGCTTCGCTTTCGGGACTCATACAGTAATTGGTATCAAACGGGGTATAACTGTGCCCCGAAAAACCAAGCTCCGACAGTCCTTTATCTATTGCTGCAAGGACGATTTCCTCCGGCGTGTTAATGCCGTCACAGTAGGTTGTGTGAACGTGCAAATCCTTCATTTTGTCATTTTCTCCTGTTTTACCTTGTGGTCAATAACATGGCGTGAAGCAAGCTCACGGTGTATATCCTCAAGCGAAATGCCCGCTTCAATCATAAGCACCATAACGTGATACGCAAGGTCGGCAATTTCGTAAATTGTTTCTTTTTTGTCCTCCGCTTTTGCGGCAATAATAACCTCTGTGCTTTCTTCGCCGACTTTTTTAAGGATTTTGTCAAGCCCTTTTTCAAAAAGATATGTAGTATATGAGCCTTCTTTTTTTTCGGTTTTTCTGCCTTTTATAAGCTCCATAAGAGCTTCAAGCGAAAATTCGTGCAGCTCCTCGCTTTCAAAAACAGGATTTTCAAAGCAGGAATCATTTCCGAGATGACAGGCGGGACCGTCCTTTTCGACCATAATTTCGAGAGCGTCCATATCGCAGTCGGCGGTAATTGAAACAATATGCTGATAGTTTCCGCTTGTTTCACCTTTGAGCCAAAGCTCCTGCCTTGAACGGCTGAAAAAGCAGGTCAAGCCTTTTTTTACAGAAATTTCAAGGCTTTCGCGGTTCATATAGGCAAGAGTTAAAACACGTTTTGAAACAGCATCTACAACAATAGCGGGAATAAGCCCTTTTTCGTCAAATTTAAGTTTATTTATATCAATCATTTTAAAAACCCCTTTTTTGTTTAAAGTCTTACGGAAATACCGTTTTCTTTAAGCTTTTTTTTCAGCTCGGATATTTCAACCTCTCCAAAGTGGAATATGGAAGCCGCAAGCCCGGCGTCGCATTTCGGCACTTCTTTAAAAAGCTTTATAAAATGCTCTATATTACCCGCTCCGCCCGAGGCGATGACGGGTACATTTACGACGGAGCAAATTTTATCAAGCATTTCAATATCAAAGCCGTTTTTAACGCCGTCGGTATCTATTGAGTTAAGCACAACCTCTCCGGCGCCCATATCAACGCAGCTTTTTATCCATTCCACAGCGTCAAGCCCGGTGTTTTCACGTCCGCCTTTCGCGAAAACGGTGAATTTTCCGTCAACACGTTTTACATCTGCCGATATAACAACGCATTGATTGCCGTAGCGCTTCGCCGCGTCCTCAATAAGCCGCGGATTTTTTATCGCGCCCGAATTTACGCTGACTTTATCCGCGCCGCATTTTAAAACACGGTCAAAATCATCAAGCGTGTTAATTCCGCCGCCGACAGTCAGGGGAATAAATACATTTTTCGCGACCTCGCATAAAATATCCGTAAAAAGCTTCCGCTGTTCGTGTGACGCCGTTATATCATAAAAAACAAGCTCGTCCGCTCCCGCGCGGCTGTAATATTCCGCAAGACTTACAGGTGACGAAACATCGGCAAGCCCTTTGAATTTTACCCCCTTTACCACTCTGCCGTCTTTAACGTCAAGGCAGGGGATAATCCTTTTTGTAATCATTCTGCCACCTCTATTGCTTCTTTAAGATTGATTGCTCCCGTATAATAAGCCTTGCCTATTATAGCTCCGTAAATGTTAAGCTCTTTAAGCCGCTTTACGTCATCAAGACTTGAAACTCCGCCCGAAGCGGTAAGGTTAATATCAAATTTTTCGGAAAGCTCACGGTACAGCTCGTGGTTTGTGCCCATCATCGCGCCGTCCTTTGAGATATCGGTGCATATTATAGTTTTAACGCCGAGCGCCTGCATTTTTTCAAAAAACCCGGCGCAGCGAATTTCACTTTTTTGAAGCCAGCCGTGTGTCGCGACAAAACCGTCTTTTATATCGGCGCCCACCGCAACCTTTTCACCGAACTCTTTTAACGCTTCTTTTAAAAAGGCTTCGTCATTTACAGCGGCTGTGCCAAGAATAATTCTGTCAATGCCGGCATTTATATATTTTTCGGCAGTCCTCATATTTCTGATACCGCCGCCGATTTCCGAAAAAAGCTTGCCGCCTTCAATTATTTTTTTTACCGTTCCGAGATTTGGCGTCGTACCGTCCTTTGCGCCCTCAAGGTCAACAATATGAATATGACTTGCGCCGCAGGAGGCAAAATTTTCAGCGATTTTTTCGGGAAACTCACTGTAAACGGTCATCTTCTCATAGTCGCCCTTTAAAAGCCTTACTGCCTTGCCTTCAAATAAATCTATCGCCGGGAAAATGTACATAACTTAAAAACCCTTTCTGAAATTTTTTGTTTTTTAAAACTTCACAGCCCCCTTTTTTAGGGGCGAAGAGAAAATAGTACAGAACGGACAAACTGAGCGCAAAAGCGATAAGCTTTTGCGGTTACCCGAAGCTGTACGAGGGTACAGCGAAAGGCAAAGTTTGTTCGTAGCACAAAGCATTTTAATTTAAAAATTTGTCTTACGACAAATTTTTACCTTGAATTTGAGCTTTTTTTGCTAAATTGCTTTCTTGTTAAGTCCCATTATAACGGATTTTTCTATGCTTTGTGCAATCTGTGCATTTTATCAAAGCCGCTTACAGTTCACAAAAAGCCCGAAGTATATTAAGCCCGACATCACCGCTTTTTTCGGGGTGAAACTGACAGCCGTATATGCTGCCTTTTTCGGCGGAAGCGGTAAGCGGCGCGCCGTAATCGCAAACCGCCGTTACGGAATCATCACATTTTGAAGCGTAATACGAATGAACAAAATAAACGAAATCTCCGTTTTTTATGTGTCTGAAAAGCTTGCTTTTTTTATCCGTAAATTTAAGAGAATTCCAGCCGATTTGAGGTATTTTGTAATCCTTTGAAACAGCACCTTCAATCGGAACAATTTCACCCTTTAAAAGCCCAAGCCCTTTATGCTCTCCGTATTCATAGCTTTTTTCAAACAAAAGCTGCATGCCGAGGCATATTCCGAGCAGAGGCTTGCCGCTTTCGGAAAGTGAAATCAGAAGCTTGTCAAGGCCGCTCTTTTTAAGCTTTTCCGCGGCGTCCGCAAAAGCGCCCACACCCGGAAGTATTATTTTATCGGCGCGGCGTATATCTTCGGCGTTACCCGTAACAACAGCTTCCGCGCCGATTTTTGCAAAAGAGCTTTTAAGCGAAAATAAATTTCCTACGCCGTAATCAACTATCGCTATCATTAAAGCACTCCTTTGGTTGAAGGTATTTCGTCGGCAAAGTCCTTGTCAACGCGTACAGCTTTTTTAAAGGACCGCGCAGCTGATTTAAACGCGCCCTCGATTATGTGATGCGAATTTGAACCCGAAAGCTGTTTTATATGAAGCGTACAGCCGGCGTTTCTTGTAAAGCCGAGCCAAAATTCCTCAACAAGCTCTGTATCAAAATCGCCTACTTTTTCCGCCGGGATTTCAAGAGAACAGAAAAGACAGCTTCTGCCGGAAAAGTCAACAGCGGTCAAAATAAGCGCTTCGTCCATAGGCAGAATTTCGTTTCCGTATCTTATAATGCCCTTTTTATCGCCAAGAGCCTCTTTGAAGCCCTGTCCGAGAGCAATGCCGATATCCTCGGCAGAGTGATGATAATCCACTTCGGTATCGCCCTTGCAGGAGAGAGTGATATCAAACCTGCCGTGTTTCGCAAAAAGCGTCAGCATATGGTCAAGGAAACCGCAGCCTGTTTTAATTTCCGCTTTTCCGCTGCCGTCAAGAGATATTTTTAGCGAAATATCCGTTTCGGCGGTTTTTCTTTTTATTGTTGCAGTTCTCAAAAGTATCAGTCCTTTATCTTTAAAATTTCTTTTACGGCGGCAATAAGCGCGTCAAGCTGTGCTTTTGTGCCGACCGTAATTCTATTATAACACGAAATTCGTTCCGTGTCAAAGTGCCTTATAAGTATGCCTTTTTCCTTAAGCTTTAAATACAGTTCCCTGCCGCTGATTTCGGGGTGTGCCGCGAAAACAAAATTTGCCCTTGAATCGGTCAGCGTAAAACCGATTTTTTTAAGCTCCTCGCTTAAATAAGCTCTGTTTTCCGTAATTATGCGGCAGTTATCCTTGTTATATTTATCGTTTGAAAGCGTCGCGAGCGCCGCCGCCACAGTCAGCCTGTTTATATTGTAGGGGTTTGTTGAATACTTTATGGCGTTAAGGTCACGGATAAGCGGTTTTGCCGCCACGCCAAAGCCGAGCCTTGCGCCCGCCATACTTCTTGATTTTGAAAAAGTCTGCGTAACAAGAAGGTTATCATATTTATGTATAAGCGGTACGCAGCTTTCGCCGCCGAAATCAATATAAGCTTCGTCAACAACAACAATGTTATCCGGATTTGATTTTATAATTTCCTCAATTTCCGAACATTTAAGTATAATACCGGTCGGCGCGTTGGGATTTGCTATAAAAACGGTTTTATTTATGCCTTTATAATCATCGGGATTTATTTTAAAATCACGGTCAAGCGGTATTTCTGTGTATGGCACATTGTTTATCCCGGCAAAAACCTTATAAAACCCGTATGTTATGTCGGGAAACACAGCGGGGGTATCTTTATCGCAGAAAGCCATAAAAGCGAAATTTAAAATTTCGTCCGAACCGTTGGTAGCAAGTATTTCGTCAGGCGAGACGTTTAATACTCCGGCAAGCTTAACGTTTAAAGCCGTACATTCGGGGTCCGGATAAAGCTGAAGCCTTGAGACTTCTTCCATCACTTCTTTACCGGTATTTTCGGGAGGCGGAAACGGTGATTCGTTTGTGTTAAGCTTTATATATTCCATATCTTTCGGCTGTTCACCCGGAACATACGGAACAAGTGAGCTGTATTTTTCACTTAAAAATTTACTCATCATCATTCTCCAATCGTATAACCGCGCTTTTCGCGTGAGCGGTAAGCCCTTCTTTTTTCGCGAAATATTCTATATCCTTCGCGACTTTTTTAAGGGCGTCTTTTGTATAATAGGTATATTGTGTTTTTTTAACAAAATCATCAACCGAAAGCGGACTTGAGAATTTTGCCGTTCCGCTTGTGGGAAGCGTATGATTTGGACCGGCAAAATAATCCCCCAGAGCTTCGGGACAATTTTTACCCATAAACACAGAGCCTGCGTGGCGAATGGAATCAAGATAATCAAAGGGATTATCAACACACAACTCAAGATGCTCGGGCGCGATTTCGTTTGCTATGTCTATTGCAAGGCGGAGGTTATCCGCCACGATAATTTTACCGTTATTATCAATCGACGCCCTTGCGATTTCTTTACGGCTAAGAAGCGGAAGCTGACGCTCGATTTCAAGGCTCACCTTTTCGGCAAGCTCTCTGCTGTCGGTCACAAGCACGGCGCTTGCCATTTTGTCATGCTCCGCCTGTGAAAGAAGGTCCGCGGCGATATATTTCGGGTTGCAGGTGCCGTCCGCAACGACAAGGATTTCACTCGGACCGGCAATCATATCAATTGAAACTTTGCCGAAAACCTGTTTTTTCGCTTCAGCGACAAAAGCGTTGCCCGGTCCTACTATTTTATCAACCTTCGGAACGCTTTCCGTTCCGTAAGCAAGGGCGGCAATCGCCTGCGCTCCGCCGATTTTAAAAATCCTGTCAACACCTGCAATTGATGCCGCGGCAAGTATTACGGGATTAACCTTTCCGCCCGGAAGCGGAGGAGTTGTAATGACAACCTCTTTACAGCCGGCGATTTTTGCGGGCAGCGAATCCATAAGGACGGTTGAAGGGTATGCCGCGGTGCCGCCCGGAACATAAAGCCCGGCTCTGTCAACGGGAATAATCTTCTGTCCCATAATAATGCCGTTTTCGTTGTTTATAATAAAGCTGTTGCGGCGCTGTTTTTCATGAAAATTACGGATATTTTCAGCTGCCTTTTTAAGTATTTCCATAAATTCGGGCTCAACGGTATCAAGCGCCTCGTCAATTTCTTCTTTGCTGACCGCAAGCGACGAAAGCTCCGCTTTGTCAAACTTTTTTGTATATTCAAAAAGAGCTGTGTCACCACGGCTTTTAACATCGGAAATAATATCCGAAACAATGCCTTCTATATTTGTTACAGGCATGGTTCTCGCAAAAATTTCGCTGTCCCGGACCTCACCGTATTTTAAAATTTTAATCATTTTTAAGTCATACCTTTCTTTGTGTTTGCTATTTTGTGATTTTTGAAAGATATTCGGTAATCTTTTCAATCTGTTTTCCTTTAAATTTAAAGCTTGCCTTGTTTGCTATGAGCCTTGCGCTTATCGGAACAATTTTTTCAATAACCGAAAGGTTGTTTTCTTTAAGGGTTTTCCCCGTCTCGACAATATCGACAATCACGTCCGAAAGCCCGAGTATGGGGGCAAGCTCAATGGAGCCGTTAAGATGAATAATATCAATATCACGACCTATTTTGCTGTAATAATCCGCGGCAATTGCGGAAAATTTAGTCGCCACGCGCAGAGTTTTCTGCGGATTATCCCTGAAACCGTTTTTCGCGGCGACAGCCATATGGCACTTGCCTATGCCGAGGTCCAAAAGCTCATAAACATCGGGGGAATATTCTAAAAGTATATCCTTGCCGGCAACGCCGATATCGGCGGCGCCTCGCTCGACATAAATCGAAACATCGGAAGGCTTTACCCAAAAATAACGGACCTTTTTTTCGGGATTTTCAAAAATCAGCTTTCTGCCGCCGTCTTTGATTTCGGGACATTCAAACCCCGCCTGTTCAAACATGGCGTAAACTTTTTCTCCGAGCCTTCCTTTCGGAAGCGCGACATTAAGCATTGTTTTCAACAGTGACAACCCCCTTTTCCGTTATTTCGTAAAGCTTTTTGTATTTTATTTTTGAGGGAACAGCTACCCCTGCCGTAACATTTAAGCCCGCCTGCGTAAGCTCGGAAACCGCGTTTATTATTTTTTCGCTTTCCGTTTTTTTGTTATATAACACAAAAACGTCAACATCATATCCGCTTTCGCCGCCAAGCCTTTCAAGGCTGTCAAGATATACGGCAAAGCCTATTGCGCGGGATTTTTTGCGCATTTTTTTCATAAGGTTATCATATTGACCTCCCGAAAGGACGCTTTCCGAAATGCCGTTTATAAATCCGTTGAATACAATGCCGTTATAGTAATTCATATTGTTGATAACCGAGAAATCAATTCTTATTTTATCACCAAACCCGTTTTTATCAAGCAAATTTACAATATTTGTAAGCTGAACGGCGGATTTTGAAAGCTTGCCGTGAGGCATCAAGGAGTTAAGCTTCGGCAAAACATCGGAAGGCTCTCCGTATGTTGTTGTAAGCGCTTTTAAAAGAGCGGTTTTTTCGGCGGATACCCCCTCCGCCAGAAGAAGCTCGGAAATTTCGTGATAGTTTTTTTCGCCGAGTAGCCGCAAAACCTTTTTTCCCGCGGCGGAAGAAATATCAAGATATGTAATAATATCCGAAATTATACCGAGGTGAGAAATATCAAGCACATAATCGGGAGATATTGTTTCAAGGCTTTTAGCGGCAAGCATAAGAACTTCAAAAACCGTGTATTCGTCAACATTTCCCATACATTCAAGACCGATTTGCATAAGCTCTTTAAAGCTGTTTGTGCCTTTTGACACTCTATATACATTTTCGTTATAATAAACCTTTTTCAGATAATGCGGCTCGTCTTTGCAATTTTTGATTATTGAAAGGGTAACGTCGGGTTTAAGCGCCATAAGCTTGCCGTCCCTGTCTGTAAAAGTTATGACATTATCCGAAACAAGAAAATCTTTATTTCCCGCGTATAAATCATATTCCTCAAATTTTTTCATTTTATAACGCATATATCCGTACGATTTATAAAGCGAACGGAGAGAAAAAACGGCTTTTTCATCATTTTTTAAATCTTTAATGTTCATGTTATATTGTTCCTCCATAAAAGCACATTACCTTTAATATGATACCACACTAAAGTAGTAAAGTCAAGTATATTTAAAAAATTTTTAATAATTTCACTCAAAAATAAAAATATTTGTACAAATATCTTGACTTTTTTATAAAAGTATGATATAATTGAACGTGAGAAACTGTATTTTAATTTAATAAAATGTAAATTTTTGGCATTTGATTTACATAAGAACAACCTGATAATTCAAACTAAATTTATCAGGCTAAAAACGGCACGAATATTATTAAATAAGGGGTTAATAAAATGATTGACATCAGAGTTTTAAGAGAAAACGATGTAGTTCGCTCTGTTGTTGCAACAGGTCATGCCGCAAAAAGTAAAAAAGGTGAGCAAATTTGCAGCGGAGTATCGGCTCTTATGTACACGCTGGCAATGTCACTGGGAGATATGAAACGTGTCGGCGTGAATGTAATTGATGATGAAAAGGGCTTATGCATCGAAATTTTACGCGGTTCTACAAAAAATGATGCGCAGGTGGCTGTAAACACAATAATGTGCGGACTTAAAAATATGTCCGACCTTTATCCGCACAGCGTGAGAATACGGTCAAATTAGAGGTGACGATATGAAATATATGTTGCCTCTTGAAGATAATTATTATGCGCTTTATCTTGCAATAGTATATCCCTGTTTTCTGACGGCTGATGAGGCCTTGCACGCTATAAAGTATGGTGTAAATCCAATTGCGATAACCGAACAGACTATTATGGAAGGCTTCAGGCTTTCCAAGAAGAAAAAAGAGCCGGCTCATTACGATGAAAGCCTTGGCAGAAGGTATGAGATTGTACGGCTTCTTGCGGGTGTTATAAAGGAAAGCAATGAAGCAATGAGAACTTTAAGGGATTATGAGCTTGAAAGCTATAAAGAAAATGTGCTCAGTTATATGAAAGCACTCAGAGAAAGGAAGGAAAAACAAAACAATAAGTGGGAAAAATTGACGAAATAAAAACAGCGGACAAAATTTTAAAAATTATTTTTAAAGCTTTAAAGGAAGGACAATTTAATTTTCATGTTGCGAAAATCAAAGGCGGAAAAGGTGACGGCAGCACAGAGGAAATAACGGAAACACAGCTCGATGCTATTGATACAAAAAGGCTGCTTGAAACAGTTACCGCAATTGAAAAAATTGTAAATATGAAGAAAAAAACGGAAGGTGAAGTTAAAAACACGGCGCAGACCGCTAAAATTGTCATTCCCGACGTTGAGTTTCCGGATATTGACGGGGGCGATGCGGAATAAGCGAAAAAATAATATGGCAGCCTCAGCCGAGACAAGCGGAATTTATGGCAAGGTTTGAGGACGAAGCGCTTTACGGAGGCGCCGCGGGAGGAGGCAAAAGCGACGCTCTGCTTGCGGAAGCGTTAAGACAGGTAAATGTGCCGCATTACAGAGGTATAATTTTCAGAAAAACCTACCCGGAATGTTCGGGGCTTATTGACCGTTCAATGGATTTATACCCTCAGGCGTATCCCGGAGCTAAATTTAACGGAAATAACCATTGCTGGATATTTCCTTCGGGAGCAAAAATTTATTTTGGAAGTATGCAGCACAAGCAGGACAGGCTAAAATATCAGGGTAAAAGATATGATTTTATCGGTTTTGATGAGCTTACGCATTTTACGTGGGACGAATATTCGTATATGTTTTCGAGAAACCGTCCGGGAGGACCGGGAACAAGATGTTATATTAGGGCAACCTGTAATCCCGGCGGCGTAGGTCACGCATGGGTAAAAGAGCGGTTTATAACGGCTAAGGAACCAATGAAAACATACTACGAAAGTGTAATGGTCGGCGGTAAGGAATATAAACGGTCGAGAATTTTTGTTCCGTCAACAGTGTTTGACAATAAAATTTTGCTTGAACAGGACCC
>CACZWD010000008.1 GCA_902784805.1 uncultured Ruminococcus sp.
CGCGCCGCTCATATACAGCCAAGCGAAAAATCAAAAAAATATTTTTGTTCCCACAATAATAAATTTGCTTGCGTTAGACCGAGTTTGTCAGCACTCTGAGCTGCAAGGCATTCCGCCTTGCAGCTCTTTTGTGATATTTATGTTCTAAAACCTATTTTTTTGTAATAATAACCTGTTTTGTATCCGGTTTCCATTCAACATTCGAATTAAGAGCTTCCGACACAAACCTAACCGGGCAATACGTTCTGCTGTGTTCAATAAATGCACGAATGTCAAGAACAACCACATTACCGTTTACATAAGCAACGTTAGAACCGATAAAAATTTCAATTACAACATCATCTCTTTCAATTGTAACCTTTTTAAGGCTGTCATTCCATGAAACCTTTGAGCCAAGCGCTTCGGCAACAAACCTTATCGGAATCATTGTTCTGTCGTTTAAAATCTTTGGAGCAACGTCATTTTCAACTAACTCACCGAATACATAAGCTTCTGTTTCGTCAATTGTAAGAATTATGCTATCCTTATTTTCTTCGTTACCCGAATTATCGCCGCCGTTATCACTTTTAGCTGTCCATTTAGCATAAAGATTAATACTCTTTGTTATCTTGCTGCTAAAGTCATAAAGCTTTGTAAACGATTCTGACGTGTACCAGCCATCAAAGATATAACCTTCTCTTATCGGATCTTCAGGCTCTGAAGCTGTTCCGTTTCTTTTAACCTTCTGCGTCGCAATTTTACTTCCTCCGTTAGTGTTGAATATTACTGAATACAAAGTATTTGAAGAGCCTCCGCTGCCGGATGATGTTCTCTTTGTAAATTCAGCAGTAACAGCTTTATCTGCATCCATTTTAAGTTTAAGTATTTCGCTTGTACCTGCTGTTTCACCATTTACGATCCATCTGCTGAAGTTATATCCGCTTGCTGCTTCTGCCGTAAGTGTAACAACCACACCTTTAATGAATTTATCTCCGCTTTCAGCACCACTTATGCTGCCGTTTTGTGAAGAAAACGTAAGCGTAACAATATTTTCGCTTGAAACACTTGTTTCAAATGTATCGCTTTCAAGCTCATAGTTGGCTGCATCATCTCCCTTAAGCGCAAGACCAGATACCGTTACCGGAGATACTTCTTCACCTATTTCACCAAATGTAAAGGTTGCGCCTTCAAGGTCAAGCTCAACATCATCTTGACCAACTATTCCGCTGATTACGGCTGTCATATTGTCGGCGTTAATGCTTGTAATACTTATCTTCGCTTTTGTTATTGTTCCCGTAAGACCTGTCGGCTGTGTAAGCTCGTATTTGCTTGCATCGGCACCTGTAAGAGTAATATCGCTAAGTGTAACCGTAATATCTTCTCCGGCAGCCGTGCTTGCAAAGTTAGCTGTTATTTCACTAAAGCTTACATCATCATTACCTACAACGCCGCTAAGCGTTCCGCCCGATACAGTTGCTGTGGTTGTTCCGTCATATGCTTTTTCATCAACGATAAGACCGTCAATTGTAAGAGCTTTCTTGCCTACATTAAGACTTACAGTGACATCCTGATAAGAGTAGGTCTCGTCATCCGGAAGGTTTACTGTAATTACAGCCGTACCTACTCCGATAATTGTAATATTCCCATCCGCGTCAACACTTATAACATCACTGCCTCCATCATCAACCGTATACTCAGGGGTTCCCGTAAGTGTTGTTTCGCCTTCAATTCCCACATTAATTTTAAGGTTGATATCATCACCATAGGTTAAATTATCCGGAAGATTATCAATTGAAGCCGTAAGTTTCTTAACTTCTTTTGCCGACACGGTAAGGGTACCTTTTGTAAATATTATCTCGTAGTTACCACCTGCGTCAAACGCCGGCTCTGCAACAATGTCATATGTACCTACCGCGTTTTCATAATCTTTAACCGTAAGCGTTCCTGCTGTAAAACCTTCGCCTATAATAAAGCTTCCGCTTGTAATCTGATACGTTAATTCAGGCAAACTATCGCCAACTTTTATTTTCTTGTTGTCAGCTATAACCGCAAGCGCTATCTTTGTAATATTCGCTTTAAGCGTTACTGTTGTTTCAGAAAGCACGTAGTTGCCTGCGCTCGCTCCTCCAAGAGCAATACCTGTTACGTTAACATTCTTGTTCTCTCCCGCATCTTTATCCTCAAAGCTTGCTGTTGCGCCCGAAAGGTCAACGGTTACATTATCCCCGCCAATTACACCGTCTATTGTTCCGCCGCTTACAGTAGCCGCTGTTGTGCCGTCATAAGTTTTATTGCTTGCCGTAATACCTGTTGCAGATACAACCTTCGCAAAAATATTTGCTGTTGTCGTAACTGTCTCCGGAACACTATAGTTAGCTGCCTTTGCTCCCTCAAGAGTGAGACTAACCGTAACAGTTTTTCCGTCACCAACATTTTTATCCACAAATTCACCTGCTGTGTTAACCGTTACATCGTCCAAATTAATTATACCAGTAAAATTTAAATTGCTGATAGTTGCCGTTTTGTTACCGTCATATTCCTTGTTTTCAGCGCTAACATCAACTATCGTAAGAGTCTTTTTATTTACCGTAAGAACCTGTGTAACAACTGTTTCAGCGTAGGATTCATCTTCATTAAATGTAGCTGTAAAAGTTGTTTCGCCTGCACCGACAATTGTTACATTGCCGCTTTCATCTATTGTCGCGACGTTTTCATTACTGCTTGTGTAAGAATCAGATCCTTCGATAAGCGTATAACCCTCATCACCGTATGTTATCGTCTTTGCAGGGTCAACAGTTACATCTCTTTGAGGCTTATCCTCATATACGGCTGTAAGTGTAACATCATTATTACAGTATAGGTTGCACCTGTAATTTCATTCGTGCCTTCCGACCAGCATTTGAATTTCTTCCCTATTGGCGGTGTAACTTTGTCTGCCGTAATAAGTGTAAGCACATAACCTGGTACAAGATCAGGAATTATTGTTGCTTCACTTTGCGCAATTGTACCTTCTCCCGCATCATATGTTACCGTGTAAGTTGTGGGAGCAGGTGTACCTTTAACACTTACTCCACCAGTAACTAATGTAAAGCCTTCAAAACCTAACAGATTTTCGTTACCGTTAACTATTTTTTGACCTGCAATATTTGTTACAGTCATTTTACCGTCTTTATCATTGACTTTTGAAACAGATACAGGCAATGTAGAACCCGGTACTGCATCATCAGGAACAGTATATGTTAATGTACAAAGAGTGCCATCATCTGATGAACCTTCCAATGTCTTCAAAGATACAACAAAATACTCTTTTGCTAAAGCCGATTCACTTGTTCCTGTACTCGCATCACCCAAAACTGTTCCAACCGCATAATTTGTTAATGTAAGTGATGCATCCCTGAGTACATAGAATTTTGCAGATGATATACCGGGATTGTTTTGTATATAAACTGTAAGATTCACAGTTTCTCCCGGGTCAGCCTCTACTGTTGAAACCCCTATGGTAGGTGCGCCATCAGCGTAAGCAACAACCATAAATGTCGATAACAATATCAACATCAATAATAATGAAATGATTTTTTTTAACATATTAAATATTCCTCCTTAATATATACTTATTTTTTTAACCCATTACCACCCATCAGCTTCAAGATAATGCTCCCCATCTGCTTCGGCAAAGCTTGGAATCATCGTACTGTTGCCAGTAGTAGCACCCCGCTACGATTGTAAAATCAAGTGTTATTATCGTACCATATACCGCTGTTGTTTTTACCGACGCAATAAATATTGTGCCTGTGAAAATTCTTACCACTTCGGCACCAACCCGTAAATACTGTCATATGTAACTTTAAATACACCGTTTGTGATTCCGCTACCTGTTAAAATAACAGGGGCTGCTGAGCTGTCTTTGGCTTCACCGCTTACTATGCCTACTGCAATCGTAGCGCAATCATCAGCCAAAGCTACTGCTGCTATGACCATTACCATTAAGCACTCTAAGAGCACACTGAGGCTTCTTTTTACTATGTTTTTAAATTTGTTCTCATTTTTAATTCCTCCTTACTCACATAAATTACTTTTACAAGGAAAAGCCTTTTTATTAAACCTTTAAACTTTAAATCATTCCTTTTAAAGAACTTTTCCCCGCTAATTTTTCATATTTATTATAAATTATAAATAAATATTTTTAATATCAATAAAAAATATTAATTTAAAAAAACGTAATATTTGGTAATATATAATATTATGAGGTTATTTCTTCTATCATTTTTTCAAGCTCATACTTGTCATCAGCAAAAATACCTTTTTTTAATTCTGCCGCAAGCTTATCCGGCATATCAAAAATGTTTGCCTCTTTTATATTTTTTTCAAAGGTTTCACCCTCCCCACCGACTTTGTAAACATTAATGCTTTTACCTTCCATACGAACAATATAGCCACTTTTTACATCATCTTCTGTTTTTGGTTGCTGTACCGATATACCAATTCCCATAAAAAAGCCAAGAACAAAAACACAAAAAACTCCTGCAATAAACCTGCTCATCTGTATAATTAATTCCTTCCCATTAAACAACTTATTAATTTTTAATATATGTATATATTATAAATTATAATATATAGCTACAAATCT
Organism: uncultured Ruminococcus sp.; assembly: GCA_902784805.1. Lineage (GTDB taxonomy): Bacteria > Bacillota > Clostridia > RUG12999 > RUG12999 > RUG12999. The sequence goes on from CACZWD010000008.1 coordinate 4,607, forward strand.
TCTACTAATATTTACACAAAAATAAAAAATATACCTGCGCCATTGACTTTTAAAATAAATAATGGTAAAATATATTTGTGAATAAAAAAATTTTTAAACGAGGCAAAATATATGAATAAACGACTGTTATCGTTTTTTATTTCCATATTGCTCATATTCGGCGCAGGTTTTGCTGCATTTGCCGGAAATGAAGAAATATCGGTTTATATTGACGGAAAATATTTAAAAACCGACGTTTTGCCGATAAATTCGGACGGCAGGCTGCTTGCTCCCGCAAGAGCTTTTTCAGAGGCTCTAGGAGCCGCAGTTTATTGGGACAGTGAACTAAAACAAATCACAATAAAAAAAGATGATATTAATATCGCTTTGCATATAGGCAGCAAAACTGCTTATATAAATAAAAATGCTTTTACGCTTGACGCCGCACCGCAATCAGAAAACGGAATAACCTTTCTTCCGCTTCGGTTTATTGTGGAAAACCTCGGATATAACGTCCGTTACAATCCCGAAAAGCCGGCTGTAATAATAAGCCGCGGCGACAGCCCTGTTATGTCTATGCATTTTCTCGATGTCGGTCAGGGCGACAGCATATTTGTTATCTTACCCGACGGGGAAACAATGCTTGTTGACGGCGGAAATTCCGAAAACGGCAAAATGATTGCGAATTATATCAGGGCAAATTCTTCAGGCTCTGTTGATTATCTTGTTGCCACACATCCTCATTCCGACCATATAGGCGGCTTGCCGTTTGTTATAAAAGAAATAGGGGCGAAAAAATATTATATGCCCGGTATTTCTCAAAATACGCAGATTTTTCAAAGTCTGATTACGGAAATCAATAACAGAAACGCCGAAATAACTACTGCAAAAGCCGGAGTGACCGTTACCGAAAGCGAGAATTTTTCCGTGAAATTTTTAGCTCCCAAAAGAGATAATTATAAAAATATAAATGATTTTTCAGCTGTCATTATGATAACTTACGGCAACAGACGTTTTCTTTTAACCGGCGACGCGGAAACCGTTTCCGAAAAAGAAATGGTAAATGACAGGCAGCTTGACATTAAAGCTGATGTTTTAAAGGTCGGTCATCATGGTTCGACAACATCAACCTCGCCAGCCTTTCTCGCAAAAGTCAACCCTTCCGTATCGGTTATAAGCGTGGGAGAAAATAACGCCTACAATTTACCGGATAATATAATACTGTCCCGTCTTAAGCTTTACGGAAGTGAAATCTACCGCACCGATATTTCGGGAACAATCACTGTTTTCTCTGACGGTGAAAGCCTTGACGTGAAAACAAAGACCGATGATACGGCAGACAAAACCGAAGCAGTAACACCGGCAACAACCGTTTATGTAACAAAAAGCGGCAAGAAATATCATTTGAAGGATTGTCCTGCAATAAAAAACAGCGAAAACTTAAGCCCGTTATCTTTCGATGAGGCGGCGAAAAAATATTCACCGTGCGGTATATGTAAACCTGCCGCATAAGAAATCCGGAGGAAATATGAAAAAAACTTTTTTTATTACACTTTTTTTAATTTTTTTCGCTTCTGTCTGCCTTGCGGCGAATGTTCCGGAGCTGAATTTCACCCCTGCGCCGGGCGGAAAATACATATATTCCAACAACAGAGAATTTATTTTCCGCAGTGACCTGGCGGACAATTCCAACCGCGAGCCGCGCTATATTATGTCAAACGAAAATCTTTTGCCGGACGAATATACTCTTTTTGCTTCTCACGTAAACCATACCGAGGAACGCGGCTACTGGGGTGAACTTCTCGGAAGGGGCTTTGATATTGAGCTTGACGTCATATTTAAAGCAAAAGAAGATACTGTTATAAATATTTCGTCTCTTGGCTTTGAAGTTCCGGACAATGTTCATTTTTATATTGATGGAAAAGAATATACCGATGAGCGTGACTGGGGCTGTTTTACCGCATGGGCAAGCTATCTCGGCAAGGAAATACGTCAGCTTGATTCCGATATAAAATACACGCCCGTTCCTTTTGAGCCTTTAACCTTTGAAATCAAAGCTGGCGAATCGCGTTGGCTGAGTGAATTTATACCAAACTACCGTGAAGTGCCTCTTTGGCGTCCCGTACATATAATAAGTGATTTTAAAATAATATCCGGCTGTGCCGACGTGAATGTAGCGGCTGTGCGCTCAACAGGCACTCCCGGTGACAGAAGCCGTGTAAGCGCAAATGTCGGTTTTGGCTCGTTTGTGCCTCAATACGAAATGAAAGGTGTTGCGGACTCAAAAAATCAAGTAGATTCATATATAGAGTTTACACTCGACAATTCTTCCATAAACACAAAGCTTCCCTTAAAGGTATTTAACAGGTATGCTCCGGACGGCAAAGAAGTTACAACTTGGTTTACCAATTTAAATCCCACCTCCGATGTATGGAATAAGGACAACATTGCCGAAAGCTGTATGCTCGGATTTAACTATAAAGATGAATCGAAGAAGAAATATTACGGCAAAGGCGTTAAAGATGAGGATAAGGACGGCGTATGGCATTTTGACACCTTGCACGCTCTCGCGACTTCTTATGTAAAAGGGCTTGGATATACAAAACGTAACTTTGTACCTAATTTTGAAATTGAAGAATACGTCCCCGAGGATTACTGCAATTCTCTCGGAAACTACGGTGTTTTACAAAATTATCATATTACGCTTACAAATACGGCATACACCGATATGTGGTTCAACTATCAGCTCAATACCGCCGCGAACAATCTTATAATTTTAAGTGATGAAAACGGCAATATCTTTGACGGATACCCTCTTACAAAAGGGAAGTCCGCAAAAAAAGAAATTGATACCCTTACAAATATTAAAATTCCTGCGCAGCAGACCGTTAAGTTTACGCTTACCGTTATTTTAACAACAAATCATGTCGGCGGCATGGAAAACACATTTTATATAAGCGACTCGCCGAGCGTTGTAACCTCTTATAACTCAAACAGAATATATAATGTCAAAGACTCCTTATATACAGGTAAAGAATATTTAAAATGGAATGACGGAAAACTGTACTTTTCATATGATAAAAAAGATTGGCAGGAAAAAGCCGTTCCGCCGGAAACCGCCGGAATTTTCAATACCGTCTGGAATGAAATCAAGCTTACCTGGACAGGCAGCGGTTATATAGCGAACAATGTGCAGTACAGCGGTATCCCCTACTATCTTGTACGTGATTTATACCGTGACGTATGGTGCTTTGATGAAAATTTAAATATTATTTCAAAAAACAATTTCGGAATATATATAACGCAGTCTTCTGGCGCTTTCGGGCATTACTATATCAAAGCGGGAACAAACTTTATATCAAGTGACGGCACCGACTGGGCTGTTTTTGACGGTAACTTTTCACTTCCCTGCTATAACGGCGGTAAATTCGCGGCTTCAATGAAAGACGGCAGAGTATGGCTAAGCGAAAACGGAACCGATTTTTTTGAAGTCGTATATGAAAACAATAAGCCTCCGTACATTGATTCTCTCGGTGATATTTATTATTATACCGAAGGAGAAACTGTTTACGTTTCGGCAAACGGTCTTTACTGGAACAAAGCAGAAAGTCCCGTTGATATTGAAAAAATAGGCAGAGATAAAGAAAATCTTTTGATAAACGACAAAATATCCGTTAAATTACCTCCGCTCGATAAGGAAGCTTGCGGAGCGCTGTATGACGGAAAATATTTAGGCTTTAAGGAGTCTCCTTTAAATATAGGCGACGTGTATTTTGTCCCGCTCCGCTGTTTTTCGGTTCTTTCGGGGCTTCCGTTAAGATGGGATTCCGACACCAAAACTGCAAACCTCTTTACAGCCGGAAAAACTTATAGCTTTACAGACGGCGCGTATTATACCGCAGATGACGAAACCATCTACTGTGACGGTATTGTAACAGTTGGCGGAACCATGTATATTCCTATAAATATAATTAAAGATATAAAATAAATACGGAGGATTATATAAAATGAACATTCTCGACTTATTGAAAAACGAAAATGAAAAACCCTTGGACGTATTAAAAACCGACGGCGGATTCTGCGGCATTTTCCGCACAATCGGCTGCGTCGGCGACAGCCTTTCTTCTGGAGAAATGGAATCGCTTAACGAAAAAAACGAAAAAGGCTACCACGATTATTTTGAATATTCCTGGGGACAGTATATCGCGAGAAACTGCGGCCTTACGGTATATAACTTTTCAAAAGGCGGTATGACGGCTAAAGAATACTGCGAAAGCTTTGCTGAGGCTAACAATTTCTGGTCGCCCGTTAAAGCGTGTCAGGCGTATATTATAGCGCTCGGCGTGAACGATATATCAAAATGCGGTACCGAACTCGGCAGTACAGACGATATTGATTTATCCGATTATAAAAACAACAAAGAGTCATTTACAGGTTATTACGCGATGATAATTCAGCGTCTTAAAGAAATTCAGCCGAAAGCGCGCTTTTTCCTTATGACTATACCGCAGGGAAGCAAAGACGAAAAAAGAAAGGAAGCCGAGGACCTCCACCGTAAAATTCTTTACGAATTGGCAGATTTGTTTGAATATACTTATGTCCTTGATATGAGACAATACGCGCCCGTAATTGATGATGAATATAAAAAACTGTTCTTTCTCGGCGGACATATGAATGCCGCAGGGTATATTTTAGCCGCCCGTATGACAGAAACTTATATAGATTATATAATAAGACACAATATGGAGGATTTCGCCCAAACCGCGTTTATCGGAACACCGTTTCATAACTGCGGAGTAAAATGGTAAGATTTAACGGCATTTTGCCGTGGGAATACCATAACGATAAAAAGAATTGAAGAAGTCGCTGAAAGCTGCGGCTTTTCAAGCTCCTCAAATTTTTACAAGGCTCTTGCGAAAATAACGGGAAAGAAGCCTACCGACTATTTAATATGAAAACAGCCCCGAAGGTTTTAAGCTTTCGGGGCTGTTTTTAAACAACAATATTATCATTTTTTCTTTTTACCGTACATAAAATCGGGAAGCTTCTTTCCTTCTTTCAGCCACTGAGTATATTCAGCCGTCGCGGCAAACATAACATCACCCGCAGAATTAAGCGCCGTTTCAACAGAATCCTGAACAACTCCTATAATAAAACCTATGCCGACAACCTGCATGGCAACGTCTTGATGTATTCCGAACATAGAGCAAGCCATGGGTATTAAAAGAAGCGAACCGCCCGCAACACCCGAAGCGCCACAAGCCGCAAGGGTTGCTATAAACGAAAGAACAAGAGCGGACAGCATATCAACCTGAACGCCGACAGTATTCGCGGCGGCAAGAGTCATAACGGTAATCGTTATTGCCGCTCCGTCCATATTTATTGTGGCGCCGAGCGGAATAGATACGGAATACATATCCTTATCAAGCTGAAGCTTTTCGCAAAGCTGCATATTAACGGGAATATTTGCCGCCGAGCTTCTTGTAAAGAAAGCCGTAAGACCGGATTCTTTAAGGCATCTCCATACAAGCGGATAAGGATTACGCCTCATTGAAATAGCGGCAATAAGCGGATCAACAATAAGCGCAACCGCAAGCATACAGCCTACCAAAAGCGCGAGAAGCTTACCGTAATCCGTAAAAATAGAAAGTCCGTTTGTCGAAACATTGGAATATACAAGACCGAGTATTCCGAACGGCGCAAGGTTGATAATCCACCTTACAGCCTTTGAAACACCGTCCGCAAGGTCTGAAAACATCTGCTTTGTGGTATCTTTCGCAATCGTTTTAAACGCAAGCCCAAGAATAACCGCCCAGAACAAAATACCGATATACTTGCCTTCAACAATGGAGCCGAGAGGATTTGAAATCATATTGATAAACAAGTTTTTAAGTACCTCGCCTATGCCTGTCGGAATGGTGTCGGCAGTCGCACTTTCTGCAAGCGTTAGTGTCTGCGGGAAAACAAAGCTTCCGATAACGGCAATAACCGCCGCAAGAAACGTGCTTATAAGATACAAAAACAAAATAAGACCGAAACGCCTGTCAAGCTTCGCTCCGCCCTGCGAAAGCGATGAAATTACAAGCACAGCGACAAGAATCGGCGCAATAGCCTTTAAGGAGCCGACAAACAAATCACCGAGCATCGCAATCCAGCCCGCGTTCGGAACAATAAGACCGAGAACGGCGCCGATTATAAGCCCGCATATAATCCTTAACACAAGACTTGTATCGTTATACTTTTTTACAACCTTTTTTAAAAAATTTTCTTTTTCCATATTTACCCACCTTTCAAAATTATAGACAAAAAATATCTATAAATTATTTTAACACAAATGTTCTTTTTTGTCAATAATTTTCAAGTGTAATTGGCTTCATGCGATTATTGAATACAAATCTAACACCTAATTTGTCAAAGTTAAAAAAGTTTTTACATTACTGATAATGTCGGGTAAAAAATACGCGTCATCGGTTATTGCCTTTGGACTGTTTCCACCGTCGCCATTTATTAAGATATCACAGCTCCATAGATGCGATTTTATACTCAAAACACTGTCAAAATCACCCCTTAAAAGGTCAGTTAAAATATATTCGCTATTCGCATCTTCCATACCGAAGTGTACAACCCTGCCGCTAACATATAACGTACTATCGTTAACAAAAAATTATATAAACATGATTTCGTCCTTCGAGGCTCCTTATTTTAACAAATCCACGTTAAAAAAAGTTATAAAATTATATACAATAACTTTACAAGCGAAATCACGCTTGACCTTCTTTGCAAAAAATTTTTTCATATCAAAACAGGAATATATAAGGGATAAGCGACTTATGTTGTTAATCGAAATAAAAAAAAGAAGGAAAAACTTTAAGTGAAGCCGCATTGAGCGCGGACTTTAGCAATTATTCCTCCTTTTATAGATTTTATGTTAAAAAATATGGAATAAATCCAAAAAATCATAACCGCCACGACAGGCATTAAAGGTCAGACAGGCGTTTTATAAAATCGCCTGTCTGAATTCTTCGCTTTCTTCGTTTAAACTGTTCCTCTAAGGATATTTCACAAAACCCCCATGCAGTATTTCCGAAAATCATCCCTTTTCATCAACCTTTTTAAGAAGTATCACATTACCAAAGATTTCTTTTCTCTCGTCTATAGTTATTTTATCCGATACAGAAATATCCGCGTTATAAAGAGCCTTTTCGATTTTCCAGCAACCTGTTATTGGAATTTCGAGTCTTTCAGGTTCTTCAAAGCAATGATATACTAAAAGCGCTTTATCTCCGTTTTCCGCATATCTTAAAACTGCCTGTGTGCCTTTGGGATATCTGAAATTAATCAGCTTTTCTGTTCTTAAAATTTTACTTTTGCCGTGCCTTATAATATTGGAAACTTCATCATAAAATTCTTCAACCCTATGTATTTTACTCATTTGTTTTTCGGACATTTCCATAATATCACCCGACCAGCAAAGCCTGCCGAGAAAGCCCGCCGAGGAGGTATAGGCAAATCTGTTATCGTCAAACTCTTTTCTGAGCGTACACCAGACTTGACTTTGACATGGCGGTAAAAGATATTGAAGATTTGCGGCAATCACAGGAATATCAACGCTTTCATGTGCGTCTGAAAACGAGCTCATTGCGGTCAGTGCCATTATTGAAGGCTCAAGCCTCATTCCTCCCGAAGCGCAGTTCTCAATAATTATTCCGGGCACGCCTTTTCTTATTTTCTCAAAAAATGCCTGTACGGCAAAAATATGCTGTCTTAATCCCTCGCCGCCGCTCTCCGCGCCGTCGCAGCAGCTGCCTATGTTTGCGTTATAATCAACCTTCAAATAACCAAACCCGTTATCTTTTAAAAATTTTATAACCTTTTCTTCCAGCAAACTTACTGTATCAGGATCTCTGAAATCCCAAAAGCTTTCTTTTCTGCCCTTGCCGACCTGCCCCCATATAACGCTCCCATTATGTTTTAAATGCATATTATCATATTTAGGCGTTGAAAATTTTGAGCCTTCATTTGTACATTCAAACTCCATCCATATGCCGGGTACAAAGCCTTCTGCCTTAATATCATCCGCATAGGCTTTCAGCCCCTTCGGAAAAATTTCGGCTTTAGGCGTCCAATCGCCTATTGTGCCGTCATACCAACCGGCGTCCATAACAAAATATTTTACTTTGGAATTTTTAAGCTTTCTCGCGAGGGCAAGGTTTTTTTCGTGCGACGGTGTTCCCCAGCTTGTACACCATTCGTTAAAAATAATCGGCATACCTTCCTCGCCGTAAGCTTTTATCTCTTTATCACGCATTTTAAGAAAAATATCGGCAAGCTCCGATATATCGCCCGTTGCCGCCGCAATAAGCGCTTTTGGTGCTGTAAAGCTTTCGCCGTCTTTTATATTTTTTGTCCAATTTCCGGTGGTTCCGTCGCTGAGCCCTCCTGAGAACGAAAGCCCTCTTCCCATTCTTGAAAATTCCATTTGCCAAGGCGACATACAATAAAGCTGTATACCCCACAAAACATTTGCCGCAGTATCCTCAACCGCCGCAAACGGAAAATACTCCGATGTAGCCCTTGAGCCGTGCGAACCTATTTTAAAGTTACTGAAATTCCCGCCCCACGCTTTGCCGATATTAAGTTCCGGCAAAGTGCACGTAAAATGGTTTCCTTCCGTTGCCCAGCCTGACCTAAATAAATGAATTAAAACATCCTTCGAACCGTCGTCTTCCGAATACGGGCTGAGGCAGTCAAGGCTTGCCCCTTCAAACATTTCAAGAGCTACGGTTTTACCGGTTTTGTTTGTAAACGTGCTGCTAACTTCAAAACCGCCTTCACCGTTATAATTGGTCAATCTGTGCAATACCTCATAGCCTTCGTCTGATACTACAAGCGTTTCAATAATGGTTTTATCCTTTTCCTTTATAACGTTCTGACTTTTAAAATACATGTCGTCATACGAATTTCCGAGCTTATACCCGTTCGCATACGGAGAGCGCGCGTGGTGCGAAAGAGAAAGGTGGAAAAGTGCACCGTCAAACCAATCAAAATTATCGGGGAATTGTCCGCCTTTTTCATAGGTTTCGTATTTTTCCGTCGGCTGTTTCTTTGCATCTTTCGGAAGAAGATTCAAAAAAACCTTACTGCTCTCTTCCGAAATTATGTATCTTACAAGTGTGCTGCCAAATTCATAATCTTTATACATTCTTATTTGCTCCAATCAAACAATATTTTAAAACATTTTTCTCCCGCTTTATCCTTGTATTCAAATTCCTCTTTATGCTATTTCGCAGCCAGTCACAAGCGGACAATAGCACTGTTTTGAGTGCTGCATCATTATCTGTATCTCTCAATATTGATAAAAATCGTCTGACAACTATAATGGTTTTGTATAGCGCAAAAAAACATCTCTTTGTTTTTTTACAGGTTGAACATCTTAGATAACAAATAAATTTTATCATATTATCATCCTTACATATTATTTTCTCCACGTATATGGCGAAAACAATACAAGCATGGGAAATATTTCAAGCCTTCCCGCAAGCATATCGAATATCAGGACAATTTTTGAAAAAGTCGAATAAAACGCGAAATTCTTTGTAGGACCAACATCCGCGAAACCCGGTCCTATATTATTAAGCGAAGCGATTACCGCCGTGAAATTCGTCGTAAAGCCGTGCCCGTCGATGCTGATTAAAAGCAGCGATGAAACCGCTATAAAAAGATAAGCCATCATAAAAACATTAATCGCGCGCACCGTTTCATGCTCGACTGTTTTTCCGTTCATAGTAATTTTATGCGTACTTTTAGGCATTGCGGCAATCTTTATCTCTTTAACGATACTCTTAAATAATATCACAAGCCTCGATACCTTTATTCCACCGCCGGTACTTCCCGCGCAGGCACCCGAAAACATCAGCATTAAAAGTATTGTTTTTGAAAATTCGGGCCATTTATCAAAATCCACCGTGCCGTACCCCGTTGTAGATATAAGCGAGGTTGTCTGAAACGCCGTATGCCTTAAAAGGTCACCGAAATTTGAAAAATAGCTGTGACAGTTTACGCACAGAAGCACAATAGCTGTAAGCACTATGCCGATATATACTTTAAATTCTTCCGAGCGCAGCACTCCCGTAATATGCTTGACAATAAGAAGATAATACACCGAAAAATCAATACCGAAAAGCATCATAAAAGCCGCAACCACCCACTGACTGTAAGGTGTAAACGAAGCAATGCTGTCATTTTTTATGCCAAGACCTCCCGTACCTGCCGTACCGAAAGATGTGGTAAGCGAATCAAATATGCTCATACCGCCCGCCAAAAGGAAAACCACCTCCAGAACGGTCAGCATAATATAGAAACCGTATAGTATCTTTGCCGTTGAGCGAACCTTCGGAACAAGCTTATTGACTGAAGGCCCGGGGCTTTCCGCCTTTATAAGATACAAATTGCTTCCGCCGGAAAGCGGTAAAATGGCAACAAGAAAAACCAGCACACCCATACCGCCTATCCAGTGCGTAAAGCTGCGCCAGAAAAGTACAGACCTCGGCAAGCTCTCAACATCATTAAGTATTGAAGCGCCTGTCGTTGTAAATCCCGAAACAGTTTCAAAAAGCGCGTTTATAAAGCGCGGAATCGCTCCCGAAAGCATAAACGGAATACAGCCGAAAAGACTTATAACAAACCAGCTGAGCGCCACTATTACATACCCTTCTTTTGAATACATCGCTTTATTTTTCGGCTTTTTAATTGTAAGCACAGCGCCGCATACAGCGCATATAAGCGAACAAAGAGCAAACGCGATAAGCTCTTTTTCGCCGTAAACAGCCGCGCAAAGAAGCGGCAACAAAAGACACGCCGCCTCAAAATTAAGCACCCAACCTACTATATATCGTATAATTTTATAATTCATTAAATCCGCTTCCCCGATTATTCTAAAATATCTTCAATATCTTCAAACCCTCTGTGAGTTGTAACCACTATAACCGTATCGCCAACCTTTACGGTATCGTGCCCACGAGGCGTTATAATATTTCTGTCTCTCGCTATGCAGGCAATAATAATGTTGCTTTTAAGATTAAGACTTTCTATTTTTTTACCCGCAATAGGTGAATGTTCGGTTATTCTGAACTCAAGCGCTTCGGCTTTGCCGTCAAGCACAAGATGCATGGTTTCAATATTGCTGTCAAGCGAATTATTTTTCGCTCGCACAAATTTAACAATATATTCCGCCGCTATATTCTTAGGATATATCGTTGTATCAAGGTTAAGCTCGTTTATAACTTCATCATAAGCTATGCGGTTGATTTTTGTAATAATTTTTCCGTTTGACTTGCTTTTTGCGAATAATGATAAAAGCACGTTTTCTTCATCAATATTTGTAAGCGCCACAAAAGATTCGGCATGCTCAAGTCCTGCCTCAAGAAGCACGCTGTTATCGGTACCGTCTCCGTTAATTACGGTTGCTTTCGGCAAAAGCCTGCACAGCTCCTCACATCTGTCGGTACGCTGCTCAATAATTTTAACCTTTATACCCGTTTTTATCAGACTGTTTGCAAGATAAAACGCGGTTGCGCCTCCCCCGACTATCATCGTATCCTTTACTTTATTTGTCTTTATACCTATTTTTTTGAAAAAATAGCTGCCGTTTTCGGGCGACGCGACAATGCTTATGCGGTCACCTGATTTAAGAACGAAATCGCCGCCCGGAATAAACGCCGTATCTCCCCTTTCAACGCCGCAGACAAGAACATCGCATTTAAGCTTTCCGCTTATATCCGCAATAGCCATATTATCGAGCGGGGAATCCGCCGGTACCCGGAATTTCAAAATTTCTACCCTGCCCTTTGCAAAGGTGTCTATCTGTATGGCGCTGGGAAAACGCAAAATTCTCGCAATTTCATCTGCCGCCGTTTGCTCGGGATTTATTATCATGGCAAGACCGAGGTCTTCCTTAAACAAATGGATTTCCTTGCTGTATTCGGGCTTGCGTACTCTCGCTATCGTTTCACAGTTGCCCGATTTTTTCGCGATAAGGCAAGTTAAAAGATTAAGCTCATCCGAGCCTGTTACGGCGATAAGAAGATCTGCTTCCTTAACGCCCGCGTCAAGAAGAGTATCAAGACTTGTTCCGCTTCCGACTACTCCCATTATATCATATTGATTTATAAGGTCGTGCACCTTGCCCGCCCTTAAATCAATAACTGTAATATTGTGCTCCTGTTCACCGCTAAGCTGCTCCGCAATTTTCTGACCGACTTTTCCGCAGCCGACAATAATAACATTCATCTGAAAATTATATCCTTTCAAAACAATTTCTGCTTTTAATTATAGCAAATTAATCTTAAAAAGTCAAGATATCATATGTGTTTTTACCATTTTTTGAATACAAAAAACAAATTTGATAGTACAAGTCAGAATAACTTAATGGCAGTATAAAAATATTGACAAATATTTCTTTTTATAGTATAATATTTAAGATATTTATTCAGGTTCAGAAGAAAGGCATGATTAAAATGGAAAAAATTAAAATGACAACACCGCTTGTCGAAATGGACGGGGACGAGATGACAAGAGTCATCTGGAAGATGATTAAAGACATTCTTTTAACTCCTTATATCGACCTTAAAACGGAATACTACGACCTTGGACTTAAGCACCGTAACGAAACGGACGACAAGGTAACAATCGACTCCGCAGAGGCAACAAAGAAATACGGCGTTGCCGTTAAATGCGCGACAATTACCCCAAATGCCGCGCGTGTTGAAGAATATAATCTTAAAGAAATGTGGAAATCGCCAAACGGTACAATCCGCGCGATTCTTGACGGTACCGTTTTCAGAACACCTATTATTGTAAAAGGTATCACTCCCTACATACCGACATGGATAAAGCCCATAACAATCGCCCGTCACGCATACGGCGATGTTTACAAAAACACCGAAATGCAGGTGCCGGAAGGCTCAAAATGCGAGCTGGTCTGCACCGACAAGAACGGTAACGAAACACGTTCACTTATTCATGAATTTAAAGGTTCTTCGGGTATAATACAAGGTTTACATAATGTTGACAGCTCTATAAAAAGCTTTGCGAGAAGCTGCTTTAACTTTGCGCTTGAATTAAAGCAGGATATATGGTTCGCTTCAAAGGACACCATTTCAAAAAAATACGACCACCGTTTCAAAGACATTTTTGCGGAAATTTACGAAACCGAATACAAAGAAAAATTTGAATCGGCGGGGATTGAATATTTTTATACTCTGATTGACGATGCCGTTGCGCGTGTAATACGCTCGGAAGGCGGATATATATGGGCGTGCAAAAACTATGACGGCGACGTTATGAGCGATATGGTGGCAACCGCTTACGGAAGCCTTGCGATGATGACCTCTGTGCTTGTTTCTCCCGAAGGCATTTACGAGTACGAGGCGGCTCACGGCACCGTTCAGCGCCACTATTACAAATATTTAAAGGGTGAAAAAACCTCAACAAACAGCGTAGCTACACTGTTTGCATGGACAGGCGCACTGCGTAAAAGAGGCGAGCTTGACGGAATAACAGAGCTTTGCTCTTTTGCCGATAAGCTTGAAAAAGCAACAATCGAAACAATTGAGGACGGCGTTATGACGGGTGACCTCGCGCTTTTATCAACGCTTCCGGATAAACGTAAGGTTGATACGGAGGAATTTTTGCTTGAAATAAATGAACGTCTTAAAAAAATGATGTAAAAATTACGGCGGGCAGATAATATCTGCCCCTACGAAAAACCAAAAAAATGCGTAGATTTGGCGGGCGGCAAATTGCCGCCCGCCAAATCGTATTTTTAAAATAAACCGCTATCAGGTCCACCACATACCGGCGGCGTTTTCGTGTATAAGCACTTTTTTAAGAAAATCAACTGCTTTTTCAAGCCCTTCCTTGGGCGACATAAGTCCGTCCTCATGCTCAATACTTACAACGCCGTCGTAGCCGCAGATTTTAAGTGTGCTGATAATATCGTTCCATACATCTGCGCCGTGACCGTAGCCTACTGTTCTGAATATCCACGTTCTGTCGGCAAGAAGCGCCAGACTCTTTGTGTCAAGCACGCCGTTTGTCCTCTTCTTAACCTCGTCAACCTTGGTATCCTTTGCGTGGAAATGATGAATCGCGCCCTTTAATTTTTTTATCGCATATACAGGGTCTATTCCCTGCCAGAAAAGATGACTCGGGTCAAAGTTCGCGCCTATAATATCGCCTACTGCCGCGCGGAGACGAAGAAGCGTTTCGGGATTATATACGCAAAAACCGGGATGCATTTCAAACGCGATTTTCTTAATTCCAATCTCTTTCGCAAGCTCCGCAGTCTTTTTCCAGTACGGAATAAGCACCTCGTTCCACTGCCATTCAAGAATTTCACCGTACTCGCTCGGCCATGCGCAGGTTACCCAGTTGGGATTTTTTGAATTTTCGCAATCACCGGGACAGCCGGAAAAACCGACTATCGTGTCAACGCCGAGCTTTGCCGCAAGCTTCATTGCCGCAACAAAATCATCATGAAAAGCCTTTGCCGTTTCCTTATTCGGGTGAATCGGGTTGCCGTGGCAAGCAAGAGCCGATATTTTGACATTGTATTTTTCAAGAAGTTTTTTTAAATTGTCAATTTTTTCAGGATTCGCGAGATAATCCGCCGCGTCGCAAAGGTTCTTTCCGGGATATCCGCCTGCGCCAAGCTCCATACAGCCGACACCGAGTGAGTTTAAATATTTAAGCGCGCCTTCAAGTCCCATTGAATTTAAAACGGGTGACATTACACATAATTCCATAATTGGTTTCCATCCTTCCTTATTAATCTGTACTTTCGGCAGTTTCCGGCTTAGCCTGACGGTGCCAATTTGAACTACGGTTTATTTCGGCAAATTTATGCCGATACTATGTCAAATGCCTTGTAAATACGTCAAGTATTCACTGCGGCATTTTCCTTGTCTCGACATAAATTTGCACGAAATAAACTCCGCCGTACTTTAAACTATGAGATTTCAGTCGATTTTTGCCGCAGAGGGCGAAGATGGGCTGGCGCCCATCAAGACCGATAAGGTAAAAAGCGACGAAATATCGACGTTTAAAGCGTGTTCAAATTAGCGCCGTCAGGCTATGCGGGCAGACAAGCTTTTCCGTTCTTAAAACCGGCGCTGCCCAGCGTACTGCGTTTGTTATAATTTTCCTAATATTTTCGTTGTAAAATGACCCGAAGGTTTCGTGCCCCGGCTGAAAATAAAATATTCTGCCGTTCTCTCTTGTGAAGGTACAGCCGCTTCTGAAAACCTCTCCGCCCGCATACCAGCCTATAAATACGGTATCGTCGGGATTCGGCACGCCAAACGGCTCGCTGTACATTTCCTCATTTTCAAGCACAAAGCTTTCCGGCACTCCTTCGGCAATCGGGTGTCCCGGTTTGCAGCACCATATTCTTTCACGGTCTTTTTCACGCCAGGTAAGGTTACAGGACGTTCCCATAAGCCTTTTAAAAGGCTTTGAGTGATGCCCCGAATGAAGCGCGATAAGCCCCATTCCTTTTAAAACCTCATTTTGTACACGCTCCGCAATTTCGTCCGAAACATCGCCGTGCTTCATATGTCCCCACCATATGAGTACATCTGTGTTTTCAAGCACCTCTTCCGTAAGTCCACATTCGGGCTCGTCAAGAGTTGCGGTCCGAACGGTTATATCCTCATTTGCTTCAAGAAACTTTTTAATTACGCTGTGTATTCCGTCAGGATAAACCTCTCTTGCTTCGGCATCTATTCTCTCGTGAATAAACTCGTTCCATACGGTAACCTTAATCATTAAAAATAACCTCTTTACCTGTTCTTGCACTCTCGTAAATCGCTTCAAGTATTCTAGTTACAATAATTGCCTGTTCGGGCTTGACAACGGGCTGTGTTCCGTTTAAGATCGCATCAATAAATTGTCTTGCCTCAATATCCGCAGCGCTTTGCGAGTTTCCTTTAAAGAAAGCAACTCCGCCGCTTTTCATATTTGGCTTAATTGTAACCTGTTTTCCGAAATCAACTGTATTGATTCTGAGCGAATCATCCATATCGGCGCCTGCCTTTGTTCCGCAAAGAGTACATCTTGCTTCTTTTACGTCAAGCGTATTGAGCGCCCAGCTGCTTTCAAGAATTATTGTCGCGCCGTTTTCCATCTGTATAAAGCCGAAAGCGGAATCTTCAACAGTATATTCCTTCGGATCCCAATCGCCCCATGCGTTGCCTGTTTCCGTCTGGTCACCAAGCTTTTTGAAAACCGAACCTTTAACCGACTTTGGCTTATAATTATCCATGCACCAAAGTGTAAGGTCAAGCGCGTGAGTACCGATATCTATAAGCGGACCGCCGCCCTGCTCTTCTTCATTCAAAAATACACCCCATGTCGGCACCGCGCGGCGTCTTATTGCGTGAGCCTTTGCAAAATACACTTCACCAAGGTCGCCCCTTTCGCAGGCTCTTTTAAGATACAGGCTTTCCTGATTAAAGCGGTTCTGATAACCTATTGTAAGAATTTTTCCTGTCTTTTTTGCTGCTTCAAGCATTTTAAGCGCGTCCGCATAGGTTTTTGCCATAGGCTTTTCGCACATTACATTACAGTCATGCTCCAATGCGTAAACGCTTATCGGGGAATGTGATTTGTTTGGCGTAAGCACGTAAACAATATCAAATTTTTCCTCATCTATCATTTTTTTATAATCGGTATAAACCTTTGCGCCTTCCGTGCCATATTCCTTTGCCGCTTTAACCGCTCTTTCCTCAATTATGTCGCAAAAGGCAATAATTTCAACTTCCGGAATTTTCTGAATTGCCGGTAAGTGTTTACCATTTGCTATACCGCCGCAGCCTACAATACCTGCTTTTAAAATTTTGTTTGCCATTTTTCATCTTTCCTTTCTTTTTTTAATATCCGTATTTCTTTAAAAAGTCTCTGCTTTTTTTAACATTTTCAAACGCGTCATCACCGTAATGTGAATCTTGCTCGACTATATAATATTCCGTTCCGGCTTTTTCCGACGCCGCAAAAATTTTTTCCCATTCAACACAGCCGCTTCCGACCGGTACTTGCTTAAACGGCTCGTCATTTTCATTTTCTTTTTCTTTGTAAATAAAATCCTTCATATGAAGAACCGGAATATTGCCGCTGTATTTTAAAATATATTCATCTGTTTCCGCTCCGCCGTAGGTTGACCAGCACACATCAAGCTCCGGAGAAATTTTATCCTCTCCAACACCTTCAATAAGCCAATCGTTAAGATATTTTCCCTCAACCGTCTTAAATTCGTGAGCGTGATTATGATACATAAGCCTTATACCGTAATTTTTCAACTCATCACTAATTTTTTTCATATTTCTGACATTTTCATCAAACTGCTCTCCGCCTTTAAGACCGTCCCCTCCTATATAAGGAACGGCAGCGTATTTAACGCCGATTTTTTTAAGGTACTCATAATTTCCTTCGGAACTGAGCACACTAATGCCCTGATGCACGCTTATTGCTTTAAGCCCGTGTTTTTCAAGAAGCGCGTTTACTTCGTCCGCGGTTTTATCAAAAAAGCCGGCAAACTCAACGTAATCATACCCTACCTCTTTAACTTTTTCCAGCGCTTTGTCCATATTTTCCTGCATTGCTTCACGCACGGAATAAAGCTGTAGTCCTACTTTCATAAATATCCCCTGTCCTTTCATCTCTATTTAATTTCAGTATATCAATAAGAAATAAAAATTGATATAATAAAAAAATTTAAAAATTGTAATATTTTGTTTTCCGACACTTGATTTTTTTTAAGTTTTATTATATCATATTATTAAAAGGAGTGATTAAAATGGCTATGCTTGAAAAAAGACCGACTGTCGACGGAATTGAACAAAAAATAATCTGCGGACTTCAAGAGGGAACCCCTATCGGGTGCATCGCTCATTATCATACTTATATTGAGCTTATTTACTGTGTTGACGGCGATTTTAACGTATGGCTCAATAACAAGCATCACCTTTTCGGGACGGGAGACCTTCTTGTGATAAGTTCAAACGAAATACATAAAATTGTGTCACGCGAAAAAAAATATGAAAAATATATTGTCTTGCGTTTTGAGCCTGAAATACTTTATGATTCAACAAAAGATGTTTTTGGCATAAAATACATTATGCCGTTTATGTTCAGCGATGCGTCTCCACAAAAGGTTTTTAAACACGAAGAGCTTTACGGAACGGATATTCCTTCACTTATGCATGACGCATGTCGCGAATATGTCGAAAAAAAATACGGATATGAATTTGCACTGCGTGCCGACATTTGCCGCATATTTGTTCAGATATTGCGCTATTGGGCAAAGACAGGCGTAATAATCCCTACAGTTTCAATGCTTGAGGGTGAAAATATAAAAGCCATTCAAAAAATTCTTGATTATATTTCATATCATTACAGCGAAAATTTTTCCGCTGAGGACGCCGCAAAGCTTGCCAACATGAGTTACAGTCATTTTTCAAAAACCTTTGGCAAAGTTATGAACCGAAGCTTTAACGACTATCTTAATTTTGTCAGGATAACAGGCGCTGAGAAATTACTTGTATCGTCCGATAAAACAGTTACCGAAGTAGCGTATGAAACAGGCTTTTCTTCAAGCAGCTATTTTATAAAAATATTTGAACGTTATAAAGGTATGCCGCCATCGGCGTTCAGAAAGAAATTCCTTTCAAAAACCGAGTAGTCTGAGCAGAATCTAAGAAGTGAAAGAATGTGTCGTCGTTCAAACCTTATAGATCTACTTGCGTGCGATAAAAATTTAAAAAGCTTAAAGCAGTTAGTGGAGCGGTTTCTATAAAAACCGCTCCACTTATATGTGTATAAAAAACTAAAACAAATATTCAAAAATAAAAACTTTTTTATTAAATCAAATCTACCAGGGCTCTGCTTTTATTTTAAAAATCCGTTTATTATATGCTCCTCCGCTTCCTGCTCGGAAAGTCCGAGTGTCATAAGCTTTGTAAGCTGATCGCCCGCAATTTTACCAATTGCCGCTTCATGCACAAGCATGGCGTCCGTATTGTTTGCTTGAAGCGACGGTACAGCAAGAATTTTGCCGTTATCCATAATAATCGAGTCACATTCGGTATGTCCGCTACAAGCAGCATTACCCACAATACACGCGTCAAGCTTTTGATATGAATTATCTCTCGCAATTGAGCGTGATACAACATCCGCACTTGAACCTTCGCCGTCAAGTTCAATTTTGTAAATGCTGAGCGCCTGCTGGCTTCCATGAGTCATAAGCCGCTCCCTTACGATAAGCTTGGCGTTTTTATCAAGTTTCGCAATTGTTTTTCGCTCGGTTGAATCAACGCCTTTTATCTGTACCATTTCCATTTCCATGGAGCTGCCTTCCTCCATATAAACTTCGGTAACGGGATTTAAAATGCGCTTTCCTTCTCCGTTTCCCGAACCGTAATGCTTTTCGACATAGCGGATTTTCGAGTTTTTGCCTATATAAAAGCAATGAACACCGTCGTGCTCCGAATTCTGGTTTCCGCAGTTATCTATGCCGCAGCCCGCAACTATAAGCACATCGCAGTCATCACCTATATAAAAATCATTATATACCGTTTCGGTAATACCGCTTTCACTGAGTACGACAGGTATATGCAAGCTTTCTTTTTTTGTTCCGGGTTTAATTGTTATGTCAATTCCGCTTTTATCGGTTTTTGTTTTTATATCAATATTAGCTGTTGTTTTTCTGCCCGCAAGCTCTCCGTTAGCGCGGAGGTTATACGCGCCGACAGGCAGCTCGTGTAAATCCGCAACTTCTTCAAAAAGCCTTTTTTGAATTTCATCTATCTTTTGCATTCTTTTTCCCCCAATTTTTAAACCATTTTATGGCAGGGACCGACTGCCGAAGGAGTACCTATTATATCCGGCATTATTGTTTCACGGATTCCCTTTTTTTTAACCTGCCCATCAGCAATTACAATAATATCGTCGGCGATATTAAGTATTCTTTCCTGATGTGAAATAACTATTATTGTTCTGTCGCTGCGTTCACGCCTCATTTTTTCAAATATATTAATAAGGTTTTTAAAGCTCCATATATCTATGCCCGCCTCCGGCTCATCAAATATGGCAAGCTTAACGTCTCTTGCTATAACCGTCGCGATTTCAATTCTTTTAAGTTCTCCGCCCGAAAGCGAAGCGTTTATTTCACGGTTTATATAATCCTTTGCGCATAGCCCCACTTCGGAAAGATACTTGCACGCTTCGTCCATATTCAGCTCTTTGCCCGCCGCGATTTTTAATAAATCCATAACCGAAAGCCCTTTAAAGCGCACAGGCTGCTGAAAGGCAAACCCTATGCCGAGTCTTGCTCTTTCTGTTATCGCCATATCGGTTATATCATTGCCGCAAAAGTATATTTTTCCGTCCGTAGGTTTTATAATACCTGCAATAATCCGCGCGAGCGTAGATTTTCCTCCGCCGTTCGGACCGGTTATTACGGTAAATTTATTTTCGTCTATATTAAGGCTGACATTTTTAATAATATCCGCCTTATCGCCTGCGTTAAACGAAATATTTTTCAGTTCAAGCATTTATATCATTCCTTTCTTAGGATACATAATAATTATATCATATCAAGCCTGTAAAGTCAAGGCACATAACGAAAGACTGTTCGTCTGTCACAATGGGAATACTCCGGGCATATTCTGTAATGTATATTTTTATTCGGAGGAATTAATGTGACTTTAAATGAACTTTCAATAAATGAAACCTGCTATATAAAGAACCTTTTATCAAGCGGAGACTCGCGGCGGCGTATGCTCGATATGGGGCTTATACCCGGCACAAAGCTTATAAGCGCCTTTAAGGCGCCGTTTGGCGAGCCTACCGCCTACCTTGTACGCGGAACACTTATTGCTTTAAGAAAAAACGACGCTGAAAAAATCGAAATTGAAAAAACCGATTCAAGGGAGGGCGATTAGCATATGGAAGAATATAAAATTGCCCTTGCGGGAAATCCGAATGTCGGAAAAAGTACGGTCTTTAACCTTTTAACCGGGCTGCGCCAGCATACAGGCAATTGGCCCGGAAAAACCGTTGACGTTGCTGAAGGAACCTTTGACCTTTACGGTAAAAAATGCCGGCTTATTGATTTGCCGGGCACATACTCTCTCATTTCAAATTCCGAGGACGAGAAGCTCGCGCGAGATTATATCCTTTTCGGCGACCGCAATCTTGTATTGATTGTTGCTGACGCAACTGCCGTTGAGCGAAATCTTAACCTTGTTCTGCAAACAGCCGAAAGCTCTTTTAACTGTATTCTTTGCGTTAATCTTGTCGATGAGGCAGCAAAAAAAGATATACATATTAACGCTGCGGCTCTTGAAAAAATACTCGGCATACCCGTTGTCCCGATATCAGCAAGACACAGACAAGGAATAACCGATTTAAAAAACTGTATTTATAAAAATCTTAAGTCTTGTAAAAAACCTAAAAAGCTGATTGAATATCCCGATGAAATCGAAAGCGCCGTTAAAAAAATTAAAAATGCTTTGCCGGACAGCAAACTGTTTGACAGCCGCTGGGTTGCGCTTAAGCTCCTTGAAGGCAATCCCGAAATTGTTTCACAAATAGGCGAAGCAATTGATTTGTCGGCACCGGATATTGAAAACGCGCTTGATGAAGCTTTTTCTTATCTTAACGAACAAGGCATAAAGAAAGAGGCTCTTACGGATATTTACGCCGCCGCTTCGGTAAAAGCCGCCGAAAAAACAGCGCGGCATATCCTTTCCGAAACCCGCGGCAAAACGCTTAAAGCCGATAAAATTTTAACATCGAAATACGCAGGTCTGCCGCTTATGCTCCTGCTTCTCGGTTTTGTGTTCTGGCTTACCGTAACAGGCGCAAATTACCCCTCCGCGCTTCTCGGAAAGCTTTTTTTCGGTATAGAAAAATATTTATGGCGCTGTGCGAAAATTCTGCCCTCACCGCTTGCCGACTTAATAATAACGGGTATGTATCATACCCTCTCCTGGGTGGTTTCGGTAATGCTCCCGCCCATGGCGATTTTTTTTCCGATGTTTGCCCTGCTTGAGGACCTCGGCTACCTTCCGAGAATAGCCTTTAACCTTGATAAATGCTTTAAATGCTCGGGAGCGCACGGAAGGCAGGCACTTACAATGTGTCAGGGTTTCGGGTGCAATGCCTGCGGCGTTATGGGCTGCCGCATTATAAATTCGCCGCGTGAAAGACTTATAGCAATTTTAACAAACAGCTTCGTGCCCTGCAACGGCAGGTTCCCTACGCTGATTGTTTTAATAAGCCTGTTTTTTGCGGCGGGAAATCTTGCCACAAGCTCTGTTATGCTGATTTTTATAGCCTTTTCGGTTATAATGACGCTTATAATTTCAAAGCTGCTTTCTTTGACGCTTTTAAAAGGAATCCCGTCATCTTTCGCGATGGAGCTTCCGCCTTTCAGAAAGCCTCAGTTTATGAAAGTCATACTGCGCTCGTTTCTTGACAAAACGCTTTTTGTGCTTTTTCGCGCCGTAATTGTGGCAATTCCCGCCGGTGCGCTTATCTGGTTTATGGCAAATTTAAAAATAAACGACATAAGCCTGTTAAAGCACTTCTGCGATTTTCTTGACCCTCTCGGCAGGCTTGTCGGAATGGATGGCTGCATACTTGTCGCCTTTTTGCTCGGTTTTCCGGCAAACGAAATTGTCATTCCCATAATGATAATGAACTATACAAGCGTAAGCAGATTGACCGAGCCCGAAAGTACGGCGGCGCTCGGCGAAATATTGAAAAACAACGGCTGGACACCGGTAACCGCCTTATGCGTTATCTTATTCTGCCTTATGCATTTCCCATGCGCAACAACCTGCCAGACAATATATAAAGAAACAAAAAGTATAAAATGGACTGTGGTTTCTATACTGCTGCCCACAGTTTCGGGATTGATAATATGCTTCTTTATTTCATCTACTGCAAAAATATTTGGATTTTAAACGCTCTTTCTCAAACAGTTTCACTTTAAAAAACGTCCGGTTTTTTAAAGCATAAGCTTTACTAATTCGACTAAAAGCGTTTATAATAAATAGCAAGAACAAATTGTGAATCTTTTAGAAATAGTAAAGGCTTAAGCAAAAAAGATTTGCTTTTATGAAAAATATGAAAATTGAGATATCTAATGCCCTATAATGTCGACAAAAGTGCATATTAGAAGTTGACATATCTGTAAAATTGTGTTATACTGAAAGATGTGTATTTTTTAGGGAGTGATAAAAAAATGAATATTGGAAAAAAGTTTTTTTGCAGGATGTATCAATTTGCTTTCCATATAGCTTTGCCGATACTTCCGTACAGAGAACCCGAAATTTTAAAATCAACGGACTATATTGCTGATAAAATCCGTACTCACAGGTCAGGTTCCGCGCTTATTGTAACGGATAGTTTTTTAAGGAATACAGGAGGCTTTCAAAAGCTTGAAAAATCCTTAAACGAAAGCAAAATAAAATATGCCGTATATGATAAAACAAGAGCAAACCCGACGGTGAAAAATGTAGAAGAAGCTTTTGAATTATATAAAAACGCAAAATGCGGCTGTCTTATTGCATTTGGAGGCGGTTCATCTATGGATTGCGCCAAGGCTGTGGGCGCGAGAGCCGCTTACCCGAAAAGAAGTCTTGATTCCTTAAAAGGAAACCTCAGAATATTCAGAAAAATACCGCCTCTTTTTGCTGTTCCGACAACCGCCGGAACGGGAAGCGAGGTTACGGTTACCGCTGTCATAACCGACAGCGAAAAAAAGCATAAATATACAATGAACTCCTTCCCGCTTATTCCTAAATATGCCGTTTTAGACGCAAAAGTTACATATTCGCTGCCAAAAGAGCTTACGGCAACAACCGGTATGGACGCCCTTACACATGCGGTCGAGGCATATATCGGGCGTTCTACAAGCCGTGAAACGAGAAAACTTTCAAAAGAGGCTGTAAAGCTTATATTTGACAACATAGAAACAGCCTATAATGAACCGCAAAATCATACCGCAAGAGAAAATATGCTTCTGGCAGCGTATAAGGCAGGAATAGCGTTCTCGAAATCGTATGTCGGATATGTTCACGCTGTAGCACATTCGCTTGGCGGACAGTACAATGTGCCGCACGGTCTTGCGAATTCGGTGCTTTTGCCGATAGTTTTAAAAGAATACGGAAAATCAATTTATAAAAAGCTGTGGGAGCTTGCGGTTTCTTCGGGTGTCGTGGAGGAAAGCGACACGATAGAGGCAGGCGCGCAAAAATTCATTGATAAGGTATGCGAATTAAATCGCGGTATGGGCATACCCGAAACAATATCAGGCATAAAAAAAGAGGATATTCCCGTTATGGCGGCACACGCCGACAAGGAAGGAAATCCGTTATATCCCGTACCTGTTTTGATGGACAAAAAAGAACTTGAAAAATTTTACTATGCTGTTGCGGATTGGAGTAAATAATGAATATAGATGAAATACTGAAAGAACAAAGAGATTTTTTTCACAGCGGAAGGACACTTCCTGTAAGCTTCCGTATAAAAATGCTGAAAAAGCTTTATAGCTCAATAAAAGAAAATGAAGATGAAATAAACCAAGCCTTAAAAGCAGACCTTGGAAAAAGCGAATTTGAAGGCTTTATGTGTGAAGTCGGACTCAGTCTTTCCGAAATAAGCTATATGATTGCTCATACAAAACGGTTTGCGAAAAGAAAAATTGTAAAAACGCCGCTTACGCATTTCGCGTCAACAAGCTTTGCCAAAAATTCGCCGTACGGAAATGTTTTGATAATGAGCCCATGGAATTACCCATTCTTATTAACAATAGAGCCGCTTGCGGACGCTATTGCCGCAGGAAATACGGCGGTTGTAAAGCCAAGCGCGTACTCGCCGGAAACAAGCAGCGTTATGGCAAAGATAATAGGAGAGTGTTTTTCTCCCGAATATGTTGCAATGGTTACGGGCGGACGAAAGGAAAACTCCGAGCTTCTTGATAAAAAATTTGATATGGTTTTCTTTACGGGAAGTCAGGCAGTCGGCAAGGAAGTATTAAGGCGCTGCGCGGAAAGGCTTACTCCCGCGGTGCTTGAGCTTGGAGGAAAAAGTCCCTGCATCATTGACGCCACGGCAAATATTAAGCTTGCGGCAAGACGTGTGGTTTTCGGAAAATACCTGAATTGCGGGCAAACCTGTGTTGCTCCCGATTATGTTTTGTGTGACAGGTCGATAAAGGACAAATTTGTAAAAGCTGTTATTGATGAAATAAAAAAACAGTACGGCGAAAAGCCTCTTGAAAATCCCGATTACGGCAAAATAATAAATGAAAAGCATTTTGACAGGATTTTAGGACTTATAGACAAGGAAAAGACGGTATCCGGCGGCGAAGCGGACAGAGCAGCCCTGCAAATAGAGCCGACAGTTATGGATAACGTGAATTTTGACGATGCTGTAATGGGTGAAGAAATTTTTGGTCCCGTTATGCCGATAATCGCTTATGATAAATTTGACGATATATTTGAAATCCTGAAAGACAGACAAAAACCGCTTGCGCTTTACATATTTTCACAGAACAAAGAGAATATCTGCAAAGTTACGGACAGAATATCCTTTGGCGGCGGATGTATAAATGATGTTGTTATTCACCTTGCGACAAGTGAAATGGGCTTTGGCGGTGTAGGAGAAAGCGGTATGGGAACATACCACGGTAAAGTCGGCTTTGAGGCTTTTTCACACAAAAAAAGCATTGTGGATAAAAAGACATTCATAGACCTTCCCATGCGTTATCAGCCGTATAACAGAGGGTTGTACGGGAAGCTTCTGCGAATGTTCTTAAAATAAATAATCTATTGCGTGACAATGAAAACAGTCTGATGTTATAAAATATAAGGCGCGGAGATTTTCCACGCCTTATATTTTATTATTTTATCTCACAACCACCGTCACCTGTTTCGGAAACGTAAAATTCCGGTACAAGTCCCGTTTTTTCTGTGTATCCTTTGCCGACCTTTTCGATAAACTCATCTACGGCATTTTCCTTAACTATGTTTACGGTACAGCCGCCAAATCCGGCTCCCGTCATTCTGGAGCCTACCGTACCTTTAATTTTTCTTGCTTCATCTACCATAGCGTCAAGCTCATCACCGGTTACCTCATATAAATCACGAAGCGAATTATGTGAAGCGTCCATAAGCTTGCCGAAAGAGCAAATATCATTTTTTTCAAGAGCTTCAACCGATTTTACGACACGGTCAATCTCGTAAACCACATGCTCCGCGCGTTTTCTGACCGTTTCGTTTTCTATAACATTTTTATATTCTTCAAATTTTTCGGGCGAAACATCGGCAAGACAGGTTATTTCCGGCATAACTTTTTTTAACGCCTCAACCGCCGCGTCACATTCACTTCTGCGCTCATTGTATTTTGAAGCGCCGAGGCTGTGCTTTTTCTTTGTATTTGCGATTACAATTTTGCAGTCGCCAAGCTCAAGCGGAACAAGCTTATATTTAAGCGTGTTGCAATCAAGCATAATCGCATGGTTTTCCTTGCCCATCGCAGAAGCAAACTGGTCCATAATTCCGCAGTTTACACCGCAATATTCGTTTTCGGTCTTTTGCCCGATAAGAGCCATTTCAATCATATTTACAGGTTCTTTTATTCCTTTTTTTTCATTATTAAAGGTTGCGAACATAAGCGCGGTCGAAACCTCAATCGCCGCGGACGACGAAAGACCGCCGCCATGTGGTACGGTATCGTCATAAAGCAAATCGCAGCCAACTATGTCATACCCCTTTTGCTGCATAACGTACGCAATTCCAAGCTGATAATTTCCCCACTCTAAGTCACGGTAGCTGTCAAGCTTATCGGTTTCTGCCTCAATAAGTACATCAAGGTCTGTCGCTTTCAGACGGATTACATTATCCTGCCTTTTGCGGGCAACAACAGTCGTTGCCATTTTAAGCGCCGCCGGAAAAACATAACCTCCGTTATAGTCGGTGTGCTCACCAATCATATTCACCCTGCCGGGTGAACGGAAAACTCTGAGATTCTCCTCAGAACCGCCGTAAATACGGCAAAATTCTTTTTTTATTTCCGCAATTTCCATTATGCTTACTCCTTTCGGGTGAATTTTTTATACGCGTTTCTTAATTCCTCGGCTTTTTCTTCCGGTGCCGTCGGGTTGCAGTGCGCCCAGGCTCCCGTTTCACTTGAAGCGTTAAACTTTTGTTTTGTTTCTGACCTCATAGGCGGGAAAAATTCTATGTGAAAATGCGCGTAAGCCGAGTGATCTCCGCTGTTTACGGGTCCCTGATGCATACACATCATATAAGGAAAATGATAATCAAAAAGCGAATCAAACGTTCCTGTCGCTTTTTTAAGAATGTCAGCAAGATTATCGCGCTCACGGTCATTAAACTCTGTTATATACTGTTTATGTGATTTTGCCGCAATATACATTCCGTAAGGATATTCCGTGAAGAAAGGAAGAAAAAGCACAAAATCCTCATTTTCGGTTATAATTCTGCTGCCTGCCTGCTTTTCGTCCTCAAGCATATCGCAAAAAAGACAGCGGTTTGTTTTTTCAAAATGCTCCTTTGAGGCGTCAAGCATAAGCTCAACCTTTTTTGGGATTACGCTGTAACCGTAAATCTGACCGTGAGGATGCGGCATAGAAACACCGACAAGCTCGCCTCTGTTTTCAAAGATAAATATATATTTTATCTTTTCATCTTTTGAAATTTCGTCAAACCTTTCAGCCCAAAGGTCAACAAGCTTTCTGATATGAGCGGTCGGAAGCTCCGGAAGCGTTACCGTATGTTCCGGAGAATATAGTATTACCTCACATTTTCCATATGAAGGTTTTGTTTTGTAAATACGCGTTTCCACATCGTCAGGAACAGGCGGATTTTGTGAAAGAGTAGGAAAATCGTTGTCATATTTATATACATCAAAGTTATCCGGCACCTTTCCCGAACCGGGACAAAACGGACACCAATCCTTTGGCATATTAGGTCTGTTCTGTCTGTTTGAAGCTATCATTATCCAATCCTTTATAAGAGGATGCCATCTGAGTTCTCCCATAAAAATCTTCATTCCTTTTTTATTGTAATTCTACTTTTATTATAACTTTTGACGTGTAAAAGTCAATAGCATTTTGTCAGATTTTTGGTTTTATAGTAAAATTTATGTTTTTTACAATTAAAAAGGGGCTTATCGCCCAATTCTCAGTCCCATAAAACAATTTATTTTTTTTTATCTTTTTACCAAATGTCAGAGATTTTAAAAAACAACAAACTTTACCTATGCTGAACTTTAAAAACAAGCATACCTCCTATCATAAGCATAATACCCAAAATCTGAGGAAATCCAAACGCTGCTTTTTCGCTGCCAAAAAGTCCGAAAGCGTCAATCAATGCCGCTGTAACAAGCTGCGAAACAAGTATTGCCGATACGGCAAAGGTCGTTCCCAGCGCGCTTATTCCCTGCATAACGGTAAAAGTTATTACAATACCCAAAAGTCCGCCGAAAAGATAAAGTTTATTTACCTCACCAATCTGTTTTATGTTTCCGCTTCCAAAAATGAGCGCTGCCGCAAACGCAAAAATAAAGCCTGTCCCCTGCACAAAAGCTGTTGTTTCAAAACCGCCGATTTTTTCCTGAAGTCTTGTGTTCCAAACACCTTGCAGACTCATTGCAGCACCCGCAACAATACTGAAAACCAATCCAACCATAAAAAATCTCTCCTTTATAGGCAAAATAACCATCGTTCAGATTAAGGCTATTTTACCCTTATAAGAGAGATTTTACACATTTCTATTGTAAAAATTTAAGAATTTTTTCCGCAATACCGCTTGAGAAAATGCCGTATTTTAACATAAGCGCTGCCACAAGTATAACAATGCCGGCCGTCATAACTCCAAGAAGAATTACGGGTAACGCGTTTTTATACCGCATATTTAGAAGCGAAGCAATAAACGCCCCGGTCCACGCCCCCGTTCCCGGCAAAGGAATCGCAACAAACAAAAACAGTCCAAGCATACTCTTTTCCTGTACTTTTGTAGATTTATCCATTGCTCTGTCTTCTATACGCTTTGCGAATCCCAAAAAACGTGTTTTTTTCAGTGACGAAAAAAGCGGTCTTGCAAACATAAGCACAAACGGAACAGGAATCATATTGCCCGCTACGCACAAAAAATAAAGCAAAACAGGATTAATTCCTATTGCAACTCCTGCCGGAATTGCGGCTCTGAGTTCAGTTATCGGCAGTGCCGACAAAATAAAAATACCAAACTCTTTATATTGTTCAAAATACGATACTATTGCGGGCATAACTTCTCCTTTTTAACCTTATGATTAAGTGGTTGTAAAATATAAATTTTACAATTACTTATACCCTTATGTTATATAACCTATTGGGTTTACTGCCGTCCCGTTTATCCTGACCTCAAAATGCAGATGAGGGCCGGTTGAAAAGCCAGTTGATCCTATTTCCGCAATTTTCTGCCCACGTTCGACATAATCGCCGACCTGTACCACAATTTTGCTTGAATGGGCATAAAGTGTAACAACACCGCCGCCATGATTTATCATAAGATATTTGCCGTAACCGGTTGTTCCGTTTACGACTTTTATTACTGTTCCCGCCTCGGCTGCGGCAATTGTGCTTCCGTATCTGATGCCTATATCAAGCCCGGTATGCATACCGACGGAAGGATATGTCCGGTAACCGAACGGGCAGGTAATTGTTCCGCCCTGCGGAGTCGGCCACGCCATTTTGCCGCCTTTATACGAAGTTTGTCCGCCCGAAGGCGCGTTATAACCCGCAAGCTCTTTTTCAAGCTGACGGTTTAGAGCGTCTTTTTCTCTTTGCGCGGCAGCCGCTTCCTGCTCATTGATTTTAACTTCCTCGCCGAGCTGCGCGATAATTTCCTGCTGCTGCACAAGTGCGCTGTCAAGGCTCGCTTTTTGCTGCTGCGCAAGCGTTTTTGAATCTTCAAGGTCCGCTTTTCTGGCTTCTATGACAGCTTTAGCTTCAATAACGGCATCTCTCGCCTCTGTCATTTCATCGACAATTTTTTTATCGTTTTTTACAACATATTGAAGCATATCGATGCGATTAAGAAAATCGCCCATATTTTCCGCCCCGAAAAGAAGCTCCATATAGGTAGATGTTCCCGATTTATACATTGAAAGCACACGGGTTTTAAAATACTCCTTGTTTTCATCAAGCTTTGCCTGCGCAATCTCAATTTCCTGCTCTTTCTGCGCAATTTGCAAATTCGCGGAATCTATCTGACCGTTAAGATAAACTATATTTGAAACTATCTGTGATATTTGATTATCAATGATTTCCTTTTGTTTTTCTGCCGACACCTGCTTGTCCTTTGCTTCTTTCAGTTCCTTTTTCGCCTGAGCAATTTTTTCGTCCGCTTCGGAAATTTTCTTTTTAAGCTCCGAAGTGTTTGCCGGATATGCCGAAAAATTACACACAAAAAGGCATAATACAACTGTCAGAAAAATCGATAATGCTTTTTTCATTGGCGTATCCTCCGTATTTTCAGACTCTTAAATGCTTGCGTATTGAAATAAGGCTTCCGAAAGCTCCGAGCAAACAGCCGATAACCAGAAAAACAATGATTACTATATGCCGAAGCTCCGACATTGCCATAAGACTGAACATAGGTATGCTTTCCTTCCACCACGAAACTATGTTTCCGTAAACAACAGATACGGGGATATAAGCGATAACCGCGCCTATCAGTCCCATAACAGTGCCCTCAATGACAAAAGGCCAGCGTATATACCAGTCTGTCGCGCCGACATATTTCATAATTTCAATTTCGCAGCTGCGCGCCATAACCGACATTTTTATCGTGTTTGATATAATAAACACACCTACAAAGGCAAATATAAGCATACCGATAAGGCTGACCATCTGCGCTCCTCTTGTTGTACTGACAATTTTTTCAAGGACATCGGAACGGTTTTTAACTTCCTCAATACCTTCGATTTCTTTTATCTTCGTTACAACCTCGTCCGCCTTTCTTACATCGGTAAGAGTTATATTGTATGTATGCGGAAGCGGGTTTTCGTCACCTTCAAGCATTTCAAAAGCCGATGCCGATTCCTCCATACTTTTTTCCATATCTTTAAGAGCTTCCTCTTTTGAAACAAATTCGGCAGCCGCAACATATTCGATTCCTTCGATTGAGGGTTTAAGCGCTTTTGCCTCATCAATACCATAGGACATATCAACATAAGCATGAATTTCGTACTGTCCTTCAAGCTGTTTTGATACATATGATATATTAAAACCGAGTATAAGCGCAATACCTAAAAGAAGCAGACAGAATACAATTGTTGCCGTTGCCATTACCGACATTATTCTGTTTTTCCACAAGCCCGCGAAAGCCTGCGAAATATAATTTTTACAGGCTCTCATAGCTATATCCTCCCTGCTCGTCTTTCATGAGCTTTCCGTTTTCTATCGCTATAACACGACGTTTCATTCTGTCAACAATCTGCTGCGAATGAGTTACCATAATTATTGTTGTTCCGCATTTGTTTATTTCATCAAGAAGCTCCATTATACCTTCCGCGGTATCTCCGTCCAGATTTCCGGTCGGCTCGTCCGCGACAATAAACTTCGGATTATTCACAAGCGCCCTCGCAATACCGACTCTCTGCTGTTCTCCGCCCGAAAGCTGATCCGGATAAAATTTCCACTTTTCCGAAAGCCCGGTTTGGCTGAGAACCGTCGATACTCTGCGCCTTATATGTTTATTGCTCGCACCTACAATTTCCATAGCAAAAGCAACATTTTCATAAACAGTCTTATTCGGAAGAAGTCTGAAGTCCTGAAAAACCATTCCCATACTTCTACGAAGCGCCGCAATATTTCTGCGGTGCATTTTTCCTATATCAAAATCACCTACACGTACGTAGCCTTCGTCGGGCGTTTCCTCGTGTATCATAAGTTTGGTTATTGTTGACTTGCCGGCGCCGCTGGGACCGATAATGAAAACAAACTCGCCTTTTTCAACTGTAAAACTCACATCATCAAGCGCTGTAACTCCGCCATCATAAATTTTCGTAACATTTTCAAAAACAACCATACTTTGTGAAGCTGTATTATCCATTGTGTATTCCTCTCGCTTCTTAAAACTTTAAAATTTAACCGTATTGGATTCAAGGTACTTTTTAACCATCATGGCAACTTTAAACGTTACTGATTGGTCAAATTCTCTAAGGTCAAGCCCTGTTATTTTTTCGATTTTATCAAGCCTATATACAAGCGTATTTCTGTGTACAAAAAGTTCTCTTGCAGTTTCCGAAACATTAAGATTATGCTTGAAGAACTTTTGTATGGTAAGGATTGTCTCCTGGTCAAGAGCGTCCAGAGATTCTTTTTTGAATACTTCATCAAGGAACAGCTCGCAAAGAGTGGTCGGAAGCTGATAAATAAGCCTGCCTATACCAAGAGTTTCAAAATTAACAATCTGCTTATCGCTTTCAAAAACTCTTCCGACTTCAAGCGCAATCTGCGACTCCTTATATGAACGCGCGAGGTCACGTATATTGTCGCACACATTGCCTATACCCACATATACATTAACAAGGGCTTCGGCATAAATGGTGTCCATAATTGTCCTCGCGATTTTATTCAGCTCTTTAATATCAATGCCTTCCTTAACCTCTTTAACAAGGGCAATGTAATGTTCGTCAATATTTACTATAAAGTTTTTATCTTTTTCAGGAAACATATTATGAATTAAATCGTAGATGGAAAAACTTGTTCCGTCCGTTATATGTATAAGAAAGCAAACTCTTGTTACATACACATTTAAACGGAATTCCTTTGCTTTGATTAATATATCGCCGGGTAAAATATTATCGAGAAGAATATTTTTAACAAGATTTGTTTTATCATATTTTTCATCATGAAAAATTTTAATGTTCGAAAGGGTAATTGCGATAACGCCGCAGCAGGTTCTTGCGGTTTCATCAACGCCCTC
>CACZWD010000009.1 GCA_902784805.1 uncultured Ruminococcus sp.
GTATAAAAGCGATTATACTTTCAAATATGAGTATAGTAATATGAGGTTGTGGGTTGTTCTACGCAAATAACTCACAAGTAACAAAAAGTAGAGAAAACCGTAAAATAGGGCTTTCTTGAATGATAAAAAATCTCAAAGGATATCTGTCAAAAATCAGCAGCTGCTTAACCCGAAAGATCTTTCAGCTTATGCGTATTTTCAGAAAGTCCCATAATACCGCTTACACCATATAAGAACGCTTTTTAAAAGAGAGCGTTCTTTTTCTTTGCCCGAAAAAACCTTGTTTCAAGCAATTTTCAGGTGTTTAAGTCCCAAAAACGAACCGTCCCGACAAAAGTCTTGCAAGGCGTGTATTTGTTGCAGAAAAAAATATGCAAAAAATGCGGAAATATTACAGCCTTTGCAGAAAGAACGCAGCAAACTGAAAAAGCTAAACGGGGATAAAAACAAAGAAATCGTAAATATGAAATCCGAGCTTAATAATTAATAAATTCAATAAAATAAAGGAATACTTCGGCATTAATGAAATTAACGATTTATTAAGACAAATTGACCGTGAACGCACGCTGTCGGGAAAACGAAATCAGCATAAATATTAGGATAAATAAAAAAGCCATTTGCGTTAATGTAGTGCTACATAAGCTCAAATAATCTTAATACCATTTTAATACAGCAATCGATTTCTTAACCCCATCTTAAAGTATTGTATGATAAAATGAAAATAAGAAAAAAAGTATAATAGATTTGTGAGGTTATATCTTTTATGTTAAAACGACATTTTTCATCAGCTCAAATTATTATATTTGGCTTTGCAGGGACTATTTTGATAGGAACATTTTTGCTTATGCTCCCTATATCCTCTGCGAATGGTGTAATGACCTCATTTTCAGATTCACTTTTTACCGCAACATCTGCCGTTTGCGTAACAGGTTTGGTAGTACAAGATACTGCTACATATTGGTCAATATTCGGTCAGCTTGTTATCCTGATTTTAATTCAGATTGGAGGACTTGGAGTTGTTACAATTGCCGTTGCTACCGCTTTGGTTTCGGGAAGAAAAATAGGTCTTATGCAGAGAAATACCCTTAAAGAAGCAATTTCAGCGCAAAAGGTCGGTGGGATTGTAAGATTAACGGGTTTCATATTGAAAGCAACTTTTTTAATTGAACTTATAGGAGCAATTTTGCTTGCTGTCGTCTTTTGTAAAGACTTCGGCTTAAAGGGCATCTGGCTTGGAATATTTCATTCGATATCTGCTTTTTGTAACGCAGGATTTGATCTGATGGGAACAATATCGCCTTTTTCGTCACTGACATCATACGCTGCCCGCCCCGCTATTAATATAACAATAATCCTTTTAATAATAATCGGCGGCATAGGCTTTCTTGTGTGGGAAGATATTAAAACAAACAAATGGCATATAAAAAAATACCGTATGCAAAGCAAGGTTGTTTTATCCGTGACAACATTTTTGCTCGTTGTCCCTTTTGTATATTTTTATTTATATGAATTTAATTATATCAAGGGTTGTGAGCGGGTGTATGTATCACTTTTTCAGACAGTAACACCAAGAACGGCGGGATTTAATACTGCGGATTTAACGCGTCTTTCAGGTGTCGGAAAGGCAATAACAATCTTTCTTATGCTTATAGGCGGCTCCCCCGGTTCTACAGCAGGAGGTATGAAAACAACAACGATTGCAGTTCTTGTCTTTTCATCAATCTCTGTTTTCGGGAAAAAGGATGATGTTGAATGTTTTAACAGAAGAATATCCGATGTTGCTATAAAAAACGCATCTGCTATATTCCTTATGTATTTAGTTCTATTTATAGGCGGAGGGCTTATTATAAGCGGCATCGAAAAAATGCGTCTGCCTGTTTGCCTTTTTGAAACAGCTTCGGCAATAGGAACGGTAGGTCTTTCGCTTGGCATCACTCCATTTATAGGCAATATATCAAGAGTTATCCTAATTACTTTAATGTTCTTTGGCAGAGTCGGAGGATTAACGATTATTTTTGCCGCACTCTCCAAAACAAGCAAAAATATTTCAAAGAAACCACAAGAACAAATTACGGTAGGTTAAGGAGGAATTTATAATGAAATCGGTTTTACTTATAGGGCTTGGAAGATTCGGCAGACATATGGCTTTGAAATTAAATGAGCTTAATCATCAGGTTATGGCAATAGATAAAAAAGAAGAATTGGTAAATGCCGTACTCCCATTTGTAACCAATGCCCAAATTGGCGATACGACAAATGAGGATTTTCTTAAATCTTTAGGTGTAAATAATTATGATATATGTATTGTGGCAATAGGAAATGACTTTCAAAGTTCGCTTGAAACAACATCTTTGTTAAAAGATCTTGGAGCAAAACTTGTAATTTCAAGAGCTGCAAGAGATATTCAGGCAAAATTCCTGCTCAGAAACGGCGCAGACCAAGTGATTTATCCCGAAAAACAGGTGGCAAATTGGGCGGTAGTCCGTTATAGCGCTGACCATATTCTTGATTTCATTGAAATTGATGATAATTATGCCATATTTGAAGTAACAACACCTGAAAACTGGATTGGCAAATCAATAGGTCAGATTGATATTCGCAAAAAATTCGGAATAAACATTATAGCTATAAAGCAAGGGAACAAACTTAATCTTACCGTAACCCCCGATATTGTTTTAAAAAAAGATGAAACAATGCTTGTTTTGGGGGAGGCAAAAAATATTCAGAAATGCTTTTATATTTAGTGTTAAATAAAGGTGAGGGCTTGGAGATGATATTATGCGTGATTTGATTCTATTATTAGGCGTTATTGCGTATATGATAGGCGGATACTTTTTTGTGGTAAAGGCTGAAAGTTTTTTTTACGAGAATTTTAGAGGTTATTATGATGCGGAAAACGAAAACAAACCGTTGAATAAAATCAAAAAATGAGTTATACTTGTATTTGACGGAGGTGGTTTAATTGAATCCGAAAAACTATGAAGAAAAAAATGAGCATATTTTGGTTTGCTTATCGTCTGCACCGTCAAACCAAAAAATAATAAAAACGGCAGCTAAAATGACAGAAGCTTTTAACGCTGCTTTTACGGCAATTTATGTTGAAACTCCTGATTTTTCTATGTCAACGGAATCCGATAAAAACAGGCTGCGTGAAAATATGAAATTTGCCCGAAAACTCGGAGCAAATATTGAAACGGTGTGCGGTGATGACACTGCATATCAGATTGCAGAGTTTGCAAGGTTATCCGGAATTACAAAAATTGTCATCGGAAAAAGCGCCGTGTTAAAGAGGCATTTTATAAGAAAGCCAACGCTTATAGAACAGCTTATAGAACATGCTCCGAATGTTGAGATACATATTATTCCCGATAGCGCAAAAATTACTGCATACAAACCTAAACATAATCCTTTGCGGGATATTAGCTTTTCTGTGTATGATTTGATAATAAGCGTATCTTTCCTTATTGTAGCAACGCTGATAGGTTATCTGTTCTCGAAATTAGGTTTTACTGAAGCAAACATAATAACTGTATATATTTTAGCGGTTTTGCTGATTTCCATACTAACAAAGCACAGAATATACAGTCTTATATCTTCTATTGTAAGTATAATACTGTTTAACTTTTTCTTTACTGTGCCGCACTTTACACTAAGGGCTTATAGCAGTGGATATCCCGCAACTTTTGCTATAATGTTTATCTCGGCTTTTATTTCAAGTACACTTGCAATAAAACTAAAAAGTCAAGCAAAGCAATCCGCACAGGCGGCTTTCAGAACAAAGATTTTATTTGACACCAACCAATTATTGCAAAAAGCTGACAGTAAAGAGGCTATAATTGATGAAACTGCCAATCAGCTTATAAAACTTCTTGGCAGAAGTATTGTCATCTATCCTGTTGAAAACAATGTTTTAACAGAGCCTGTCATATATAATGTAGATGAAAACAAGCCTTTAGACATGGATTTGATTACATCGGAAAAAAATATTGCAAAATGGGTGCTTGAGCATAATCACCACGCAGGAGCGTCAACCAAAAATTTCAGCAATGCAAAGGAAATGTATCTTTCTGTCAGGGTGAACGATAATGTTTACGGTGTTGTGGGAATAGATATCAGCGGAAAACCTCTTGATACATTTGAAAACAGCGTTATGCTTTCCATATTGGGAGAATGCGGTTTAACGCTTGAAAATAATAAAAACGCCAGAGAAAAAGAAGAAGCCGCTATTTTA
This sequence comes from uncultured Ruminococcus sp., assembly GCA_902784805.1. GTDB lineage: Bacteria > Bacillota > Clostridia > RUG12999 > RUG12999 > RUG12999. Next base: position 4,232 of record CACZWD010000009.1, read on the forward strand.
GCTAAAAACGAACAATTAAGGTCAAACCTTTTGCGCAGTATATCGCATGACCTCAGAACACCGCTTACATCTATATCGGGAAATGCAGATAATCTTTTGTCAAACGGCGATGCCTTTTCAGATAAAGAAAAAAAGCAGATATATAAAGATATTTATGATGACTCAATGTGGCTTATAAATCTTGTGGAAAACCTGCTTTCAATAACACGAATTGAAGACAAACAAGCAAGGCTTAAATTCTCGTCAGAAGTTATCGACGAAATTATAAACGAGGCGCTTAATCATATATATAAAAGAAACACCAATCATCATATAAATTTTTGCAGTTCTGACGAAATAATACTTGTTAATGTTGATGTGCGGCTAATTGTTCAGGTTATAATAAATATAGTGGATAACGCAATAAAGTACACTCCCGATGGCTCTGAAATTATAATCAGTACAAAGCGCAAGGACAATATGCTTTATGTCAGCATAGCCGATAACGGAACAGGTATTCCGGACGAAGAAAAAGAAAAGGTTTTTGATATGTTTTACGCCGGAGCAACTAAAATTGCGGATAGCCGCAGAAGTATCGGTTTGGGACTTGCCTTATGCAAATCTATTATTTCGGCACACGGAGGGGAAATAACTCTTACCGATAACAAGCCGCACGGTACAGTTTTTACTTTTTCTCTGCCAATAAAGGAGATTGATATAAATGAATAAAACGGTTGTAATGGTTGTTGAAGATGATTTGCCAATAATGAATTTAATTGTGACAACGCTAAAAACACATGAATATAAGTATTTAACTGCAAATAACGGGCAGAATGCCATTATGCAGGTATCTTCTTATAATCCTGATATAATACTGCTTGATTTGGGACTTCCGGACATTGATGGAATAGAAGTAATAAAGCAAATCCGCACATGGTCTAACACTCCAATTATAGTTATAAGCGCAAGAAGTGAGGACTCTGATAAAATAGAGGCGCTTGATTGCGGTGCTGACGATTATCTCACAAAGCCTTTTTCTGTTGAAGAGCTGTTGGCAAGACTCAGAGTTACACAAAGGCGGCTGAGTTTTATGCAGTCACAAATATCAGCTTCGGACTCGGTTTTTGTAAACGGAAAGTTGAAAGTCGATTATGCTGCCGGCTGCGCATATCTTGACGGCGAGGAATTGCACTTGACTCCAACGGAATTTAAACTGCTTTGTGTTATGTGTCAAAATATCGGAAAGGTTTTGACTCATAAATTTATAGCGGATAAAGTATGGGGTAACAGCTGGGAGAATAATATAGGTTCGCTTCGTGTATTTGTGACGACACTTCGGAAAAAGCTTGAAGCCTTGCCCGAGTCCCCACAATATATTCAGACGCATATCGGTGTCGGGTACAGAATGATGAAGGTTGAATAACTTTGTAAAATGATTCGGGAGCAAATATCACTGTCAGTGTCTGTTCCTGCATTTTATTATGTGTGAAAAAGTATCGATTTTGCCCTATTTACACTTGTATAAATGCTCTTATACTTTCAAATTTGAAATCATAAATCATATAGCGAAAACGGCTCTTACAGAGGAAATAATTACCGTTTTCCGACACTAAAGAAGGCATTTTTGAGAGGTCTTTTGTTAAATTTCATTATTTTGTATCAGAAATTTTATACAAATAATCACGAAATTTGGACAACAAGCCGTATTGTAATAATATGAAGTTATGGGTTGTTCTACGCAAATAACTCGCAAGCAACAAAAAGCAGAGAAAAAACCGTAAAATAGGGCTTTTCAGGAAGCGAAAACTTCTCGTAACGATAACCCCCGTAAGAAAACGGTAGGTCGGCTTTTGGGTGCAAAGGAAAACGATAGCAAGCAAAAAGGGTGCATTTTATCAAAATTATTGTTACCTGCCAGTGCTAATCGTTATCAAACTGTCATGTGTAACTTTTGGTAGAAAATTAAGAATTATCACCAATAATCCCTGACAACTGAACCTTTTAATTATTTCACACTTTTTAATTATTCCTTCGACACTCTTTTTTGAGGGGTAAGTTCCACGACCACAGAACTGGTCAGCAACAATCGAATAAACAGAGAAAGGGCTTCAGAAGCTCTGCTGCAAAACACAGCGGAACTTCTGAAGCCCTTTATTTCAAGCCTTTTTCAGCACTTATGTGCCGGAGAAGGCTTTTTCTGTGTGGGTAACTTTTTCGGTATGCTCCCCGATAGTATGTCCGGCAGTAGTCTTTATGGTATAGAGCTTGACAGTATTACAGGCAGAATAGCAAAACATCTTTATCCGAAAGCGGATATAACCGTTGCAGGCTTTGAAACAACAGACAGAAGGGATTTTTATGATTTGGCAGTCGGTAATGTCCCATTTGGTAATTATCAGGTAAGCGATAAAGCGTATAACAAATTGGGCTTTTCTATCCATAACTATTTCTTTGCAAAAGCCATAGATCAGGTTCGTCCCGGCGGTGTGATAGCATTTGTAACAAGCAGATACACAATGGATATGCAGTCTCCCGAAGTGCGTAAATATATCGCAGAGCGTGCTGAATTGTTAGGTGCTATAAGACTTCCGAATAACGCTTTTAAGGCAAATGCGGGTACAAGCGTAGTGTCCGATATTATCTTCCTTCAAAAGCGTGAAAGCCCTGTCAGTATTGAACCCGATTGGGTACACTTGGGCGAAAACAAGGACGGTTTTGCGATAAACAGCTATTTTATCGACAACCCGCAAATGGTACTCGGCAGAGAAACCTCCGAAAGCACACAGTACGGAAAACAGGATTTTACGGTTGCTCCCTTTGAAAATACAGATCTGTCCGATTTGTTATCGGAGGCTATAAAAAACATTCAAGGAACATACACGCAAGCCGATATTTCAGACAGTACGGATAATTTGGAGTTAGAAACAATACCCGCAGATCCGAATGTAAAAAATTACTCATATACCCTTGTGGACGGAGATGTATATTTCCGTAAAAACTCGATTATGGAAAAGGCAGACCTTAATCAAACAGCAATCGGGCGTGTTAAGGGTATGATAGAGCTTCGTGACTGCGTAAGAGAGCTTATAGATAAGCAGATGGATTATACGACCACCGATGAGGAAATTCATTCCGCACAGGCAGAGCTTAACCGTATTTACGATGCGTATGTCAAAAAATACGGTATCATAAACAGCCGTGCGAACTCGCTTGCGTTTTCCGATGACAGCTCCTATTATCTTCTTTGCTCCCTTGAAATTCCCGATGAAGATAAGGTGACGGCTAAAAAAGCCGATATGTTCACCAAAAGGACGATAAAGCCGCATAAAGCCATAGACAGCGTTGATACAGCTTCGGAGGCTTTGGCGCTTTCCATTTCCGAAAAAGCCTGTGTTGATATGGGATATATGTCCTCTCTTACAGGCAAAACGGAAGATGAGCTTGCAGACGAGCTTCGGGGCGTTATCTTTAAGGATATGAACAGAACTCCCGACGGAGCGTACACATACCGTACCGCCGATGAGTTTTTATCGGGTAATGTGCGTGAGAAATTAGCGTATTATGAAAATGCACTTGAAAATCTTGACGGAACCGATAAAGCCGATTTTATCAGAACAAATATAGAAGCACTAAAATCCGCACAGCCGCAGGATTTGGACGCATCCGAAATAGAAGTAAGGCTTGGTGCGACTTGGATTGATAAGGAATATATCAAGGAATTTATGTGGGAAACCTTCGATATGCCGTATTATCTCAGAAGAAGCATTGAACTTCACTATTCGCCCTTTACGGCAGAATGGAATATCAGCAATAAGAATATGGCGAGCTACAATGATGTCAATATCTATATGACATACGGCACGGAACGGGCAAACGCCTTTAAGATTTTGGAGGAAACCTTAAATCTTCGTGATATTCGTATTTATGATACAAAGCAGGATGCGGACGGTAAGGAACGCAGAGTTTTAAACAGCAAGGAAACCACACTTGCACAGCAGAAGCAGCAGGCTATCAAGGACGAATTTCGAGATTGGATATGGCGAGATGCGGACAGACGGCAGGAGCTTGTAAAGAAATATAACGAGCTTTTTAATTCTACCCGTCCCCGTGAGTATGACGGAAGCCATATATCTTTTCCGGGAATGAACCCCGAAATAACCTTGCGTGAACATCAGCTTAATGCAGTCGCACATATTCTGTACGGCGGTAATACTCTGCTTGCACACGAAGTCGGTGCGGGCAAGACCTTTGAAATGGTGGCAGCAGCAATGGAAAGCAAACGGCTTGGGCTTTGTCAGAAATCACTTTTTGTTGTCCCGAACCACTTGACCGAACAATGGGCAAGTGAGTTTTTAAGGCTGTACCCTTCTGCTAATATTTTAGCGGCTACGAAAAAGGATTTTGAACCGCAGAACCGGAAGAAATTCTGCGCAAGAATCGCTACGGGCGATTATGACGCCGTTATAATCGGACACAGCCAATTTGAGCGTATTCCCGTATCACAGGAACGGCAGGAACAGCTTATTTACGATCAGATAGACGAAATCGAACAGGGACTTGAAGAATTAAAGGCAAGCAGAGCCGAGCGCTTTACAATAAAGTCTTTGGAGCGTACAAAGAAATCTCTTGAAGCAAGGCTTAAAAAATTACAGGATTCCGACAGAAAAGATGATGTAATTACCTTTGAACAATTAGGCGTTGACAGGCTTTATGTGGACGAGGCTCATGCGTTCAAAAATTTGTTCCTCTACACAAAAATGCGTAATGTTGCAGGGCTTTCCACCTCCGATGCTCAGAAGTCATCCGATATGCTTTTAAAGTGCCGATATATTGATGAAATGACAGACAGTAAGGGCGTTGTATTCGCAACAGGTACTCCGTATGCAAAACAAAATATGACAGCACGACAGAATCTGGAGAAGCTAAGGCTTCAGAAAGGTCTTCCCGATCCCAAAAGGATAGATGAGGTACTTAATCTTGTGGGTCTGGAGAATACCGGGAAAAAATCCGTTAAAGATTTTTCACTTGGTATGAAACAGCGTCTTGGTATAGCAGGGGCTATGCTTACAAAGCCTGAGCTTACGCCGTCAATGTCAAGACGTGGGAACCCATATGACAACGCTTTAGCTGAAAATTTTTTCTCTATCCTAAAAACAGAGTGTATTTACAGAACGAAGATCAAAACATTTGCCGATGCAAGACGGCTCATTGATGATTACATCTACTTTTATAATCACCAGCGCATTCAACTCAAAACAAAACTGACTCCGCTTGAATTGCGAAGCCAGTTCATTACTTGATTTAATTTTCCGTAGGGGCTTTTTTGTGTTGTACGCACAATGTGGTGCGGTTCACTTGTGTATCGGGAGCTGTTTGTATCTAATGATAAATTATTTCTCTGTGCAGAACTCTACTGTTTTGCCTTCAAGTATAAGATTGGTTGTACGTACTGCACACATCTTGCCGCACATTGAGCAGGTGTGTCTGTCAGCAGGGGGAGTGCTTTCAAAATATTCACGTGCCTTTTCGGGGTCAAAAGCTATTTTGAACATCTCGTCCCAATCTACCTTGTGTCTTGCTTCTGCCATCGCATTATCCTTGTCACGGGCATGGGGAACACCCTTTGCGATATCTGCTGCATGGGCAGCTATCTTGGAAGCTATGATACCCTCTTTAACATCATTTACATCAGGCAGACGCAGATGCTCAGCAGGTGTGACATAGCAAAGGAAATCTGCACCGCTGGATGCTGCGATAGCACCGCCGATAGCTGTTGTGATGTGGTCATATCCGGGGAAGATATCAGTAACTACAGGGCCAAGCACATAGAAAGGTGCGTTGTGGCATATACGCTTCTGGAGAGTCATGTTTGCAGCGATTTCGTTCATTGCCATGTGACCGGGTCCCTCGACCATTACCTGTACATCCTTTTCCCATGCACGCAGGGTCAGCGCACCAAGCTCAATAAGCTCTGATATCTGGCCTGAGTCGGTAGCATCATCTATACAACCGGGACGAAGTGCATCACCGAGGCTTATGGTAACATCAAATTCACGGAGAATATCCAGTACCTCGTCATAATGCTCATAGAATGGGTTCTCATTTCCAGTCATCATCATCCACGCAAACAGAAGTGAGCCTCCGCGGGATACTATGTTCATCTTTCTGCCCTCACGGCGGAAAGCTTCAACAGCGCGTTTGTTGATTCCTGCGTGTATTGTCATGAAGTCAACGCCTTCCTCTGCATGGGCACGAACTACCTTGAGAAAGTCTTCGGCAGTTATCTCCAGCAGATCCTTTTCAAGATAGCCGATAGCATCATACATGGGTACGGTACCGATCATAGCAGGTGACTTGGCAACAAGCTCGCGGCGGAAAGTGTTGGTCTTGCCGTAGTTGGAAAGATCCATTATAGCCTCTGCACCAAACTTGTGAGCCAGTTCAACCTTTTTCATCTCGTTATCATAGTTCTTGGCATCTCCTGATATACCAAGGTTAACATTTATCTTGGTGCGCATTCTGCTGCCGACACCCTCGGGAGATATTGCTTTGTGGTTGATGTTGCAGGGGATAGCTACCTCACCCTTAGCAACAAGTGCGCGGAGCTCTTCGGGATCAATATACTCCTTCTCTGCGACTATCTTCATTTCAGGGGTGATTATGCCTTTCTTGGCAGCCTCCATCTGTGTTGCATATTCTCTCATTTCAAATTTTCCTTTCTGCTGTAAATTCATTGTTTATTGCGAATGCGTGATCCATAGGTCCGCTTCCTTTGCCAAGATCAAGCATAGCTCCGAGAGCGCCTGAGATATATCTCTTTGCCCTTTCAACTGCTTCATCAAGCTCATATCCTTTTGCCAGATTTGATGCGATCGCACTTGAAAGCGTGCAGCCGGTGCCATGGGTGTTTGGGTTATGGATCCGCTTGCCGTTGAACCATTTATTTACTTCCTTGCCGATGAGCAGGTCATTTGCATCATTCAGCTGATGTCCGCCTTTGAGAAGTACTGCACATCCGTATGATGCATAGATCTTCTCGGCGGCTTTCTCCATATCCTCTGCAGAGGTTATGGACATATCTGCAAGTACTTCGGCTTCGGGAATGTTAGGTGTTATCACCTTTGCCAGAGGGATCAGCCGTTCCTTCAGAGCCTGAACAGCGTCCTCGCTTATCAGCCTTGCACCGCTGGTCGCCACCATAACAGGGTCAAGGACTATGTTATTCGCCTTGTATTCTGTCAGCTTATCAGCTATGGTGGTTATAAGTGCTGCTGATGATACCATACCTATTTTAACAGCGTCGGGGAAAATATCTTCAAAAATACGGTCAAGCTGCTGTGCCAGGAACTCCGGTGTAACTTCCATTATTCCTGAAACACCTGACGTATTCTGGGCAGTAAGTGCGGTGATGGCTGTCATGGCATATACCCTGTTTGCCGTCATCGTTTTTATATCTGCCTGTATCCCGGCGCCTCCGCTGGGATCGCTCCCAGCGATACTCAATGCTGTTCTCATAAAATACTCCTTTCGAGATACATTGGTTTTATATAGCGGCAGGCAGGTGGTGCCCCCAAGCTGCCGCTGTTTTGATTATCTGAAAACTTCCTGAGAGAGTTTTTTCAATTCTCTGCATTCAGTTTCAATATTCTCTGCAGCGAATATTGCTGATACAAGGGCAGCACCGTCTGCACCGCAGCCTTTCAGTTCAGTCATATTCGACTTGCTTATTCCGCCTATAGCAGTTACAGGTATATCGACCGAATCTGCTATCTCGCGCAGCTGTTCATTGGTTATGCGTATAGCGTTTTTCTTTGTGGGGGAGGGAAAAACCGCTCCGACACCCAGATAGTCTGCGCCTGCTGCCTGTGCGGCTTTTGCCTGTTCTACGGTTTTTGCAGTCGCTCCTATGATGAAACCGCTGCCGGCTTTTGATCTTATCTCCGCAACAGGTGCATCCTCAATACCAACATGTACACCGTCCGCGCCTGCAGCTATGGCAGCTTTGTAGTTATCGTTTATTATCAGCGGTACACCGTATCTGCTGCATATATTTTTGACTTTCTTTGCTTCCTCTATGAGGCTGACTTCATCAAGTCCCTTTTCGCGCAGCTGAAGTATTGTCGCGCCGCCTTTAAGGGCTGCCTCTATCGCTTCATAAAAGTCACGCTGACCGATCGCACCACGGTCTGTTATGGCATACAGCGTAACATCTACATTAACCATTCATTACACCTCTTAATCTATCCATAAATTCGGACACATCTTCCGCCTGCATGAAACTGCTCATAAGGCAGATGCCGTCTGCACCTGCTTTTATGCATTCAGCAGCATTGTCCGCTGATATACCGCCTATTGCGTAAACGGGCAGTTTAACAGTATTGCAGATCTCTTTAAGAAAATCCGTTCCTCGTCCTGCCAGACCCTTTTTGCATTCGGTTTCAAAAATGTGTCCTGCAATGATGTATCCGGCGCCCAGCGCTTGTGCTTCAATAGCGTCTTCAACGGAGTGGCATGAGGTGCCGATTGCATCGAACTGTGCTTTGTCATCTGCTGACATATCCCGCAGTATGTGCAGAGGAAGATGAACTCTTTTTATACCAAGTTCTGACGCAGTTTCCCAAAAGCTGTTCACAGCAAGGGGAACACCGTATCCTTTGCATATTTCAGCCGAGATCTCAGCAAGCTCGGAATATTCCTTCTCGGACATATCCTTTTCACGAAGTATCACCATATCGGGTCGAGCTGCTGCGATTTTTTTCAGCTGTTCGGGAAAACCTGCGTGACAAAGTTTCCTGTTTGTTATGCAGATGATCTTACACATACAGATAATCGTTCAGCACAGGCTGCAAGCCCTCAGCGGACATATCCTTGTACATGGTATCAAAGCTTCTCGTATCTGCTATCTCGAACTGCTCATCGCCCTCGTTATCGTTTTCCTTACCGGTGTATTTGCTTTCATGGTCACCTATACCCGTGGAAACTCCTGCGGATATCTTGGTGGCTGCGATCTTCACTATACCGTCACGGAAACTTTTGGTTTCACGGGAAGATACTGTTATACCTGCAAACGGCAGGAAAAGTCTGTAAGCACACAGTACCTGACAAAGCTGTCTTTCACCAACATCCATGTGGTCTATCTTGTCATTATTTACTATCGGGCGAAGTCTCGGACATGAGAGGGATATCTCAGCATGAGGGTACTTCCTCTGCAGATAGTACATATGCAGTCCCGTAGCCAGTGCGTCCTTTCTGAAATCGGAAAGTCCCAGCAGCGCCGAGCCAGCAATACCACGCATACCGCCCATAAGTGCTCTCTCCTGTGCTTCAAAACGGTAAGGCCATACGCGCTTGTGTCCTGCAAGGTGGAGAGTTTCGTACTTGACATTATCATAAGTTTCCTGAAAAACGGTGACATAGTCCACTCCGCATTCGTGGAGATATTTGTAATCTTCCACGTTCACGGGATATATCTCAACGCCAACCATACGGAAATACTTCCGCGCCAGTTTGCAGGCTTCACCTATATACTTTACATCGCTCATGCTCTTGCTTTCGCCTGTGAGGATAAGTATCTCCTCCATGCCGCTGTCTGCAATTACTTTCATCTCATGCTCGATCTGTTCCATGTTCAGTTTCATACGGCGGATATGGTTGTAGCAATTGAATCCGCAGTATACGCAGTAATTCTCGCAGTAATTAGCGATGTACAGCGGTGTGAACAGGTAAACCGTGTTGCCGAAATGCTTTCTGGTCTCAACACGTGCACGCTCAGCCATTTGTTCAAGGAAAGGTTCTGCAGCAGGAGAAAGCAGTGCCTTGAATTCCTCAACGCCGATAGTCGTTTTCTGTAATGCGCGTGAAACATCAAGTGCTGTATATGCATTGTAGTCGTAGCTGTCGAACTGTGTCATTACCTTTTCGAGTATATCACTTTTTATCTGCTCCTGACCTTCCATATATTTCATGTGGTCGGTACGGCAGGAGGGATCATTTTCAAGCTTGTGCTTGCGTTTTAATGCTTCTTCGGAAAGTCCCTCGGAATCAAACAGAAAATTATTTTCCATCGTATCCACCCCCTTAGTCTCTCAGGAATCCAGTAAGTGTATCGGAAGGCGATGCACCTCTTACAAGCACTCGTCCAAGACCCGAAAGGTAAGCCTGTCTTCCTGCTTCTATGGCTTTGCGGAATGCGTCAGCCATCATCGGCAGATCCCCGGCGGTTGCCAGCGCAGTGTTTGACATAACTGCAGCAGCACCCATCTCCATAGCCTCGCAAGCCTGTGAAGGTCTGCCAATGCCTGCATCAACGATTATAGGCAGGTCTATTTCATCTATCAGTATCTGTATGAAATCCTTTGTTGCAAGACCCTTGTTTGAACCGATTGGCGAAGCCAGCGGCATTACAGATGCCGCACCTGCGTTAACAAGGTCTCTCGCAGTGTTAAGGTCGGGATACATATAAGGCATTACTACAAAGCCTTCATTTGCAAGTATCTCAGTAGCTTTTACTGTCTCCGCATTGTCGGGCAGAAGATACTTGGTATCGCGCATGATCTCTATTTTAACGAAATTTCCGCAGCCAAGTTCTCTTGCAAGCCTTGCTATGCGGACAGCTTCTTCTGCATTTCTTGCACCCGAAGTGTTAGGCAGAAGAGTAACGCCTTCGGGGATATGGTCAAGTATGCTCTCCTGATCTTTAGTATTTGCACGCCTTACAGCAAGGGTTATGATCTCTGCACCGGCATTCTCAACAGCTGCTTTTATAAGCGAAAGAGAATACTTTCCTGAACCGAGTATGAATCTCGAATTGAATTCGTGTCCGCCTATGACGAGTTTGTCATTGTTTATCATTTATATCGTCCTTTCGTTTTCAGGCTTCGTCCTTGCCTGATATTATCCTTAGTACCGTTGTAGCCTGATGTGCCGCGCATACTGCAACTCTGGCTGATATAAGCCCCAGACCTTCGTTCACATCGCTCTTGCCGTCACCGCATAGCCAGAAATTCCGCGCTATCCTTTTGGTGACAATGCTGTTCGCACTTCCAAGTCCTGCCATTCCCGAGGCTGCCACCAGTTTTTTATCGGGGAAGTTTTCAAGCACCGAATTTACGAGCATAGCTTTCTGTTCGGCATTGTCGAAACATTCACAGACTATTGGAAAATCTGCCAGAAGCACAGGGATGTTTTCTTCGTCGAGCTTGACTGCCTGAGATGTTATATCACAATAGGGTGCTATTTTTAAGAGTGTATCTTTCAGTGCTTCTGCCTTGTACTGTCCAAGCTGTTCGGGAAAATACTGCTGACGGTTCAGGTTTGAGATATCTACCCTGTCAAAGTCTATCAGATGTATCCTGCCGAGCCCTGCACGTGCGAGGCTTATTGCAACATTAGAGCCAAGTCCGCCCAGACCGCAGATCACTACTGCCGTTTCCGAAAATAGTTTTTGCAGTTCTTTTCCGTGACGTTCTTCAAGTGCGGCATACATTTCTTCTTTTGATGGGATCATCTAGCCGCCTCCAACAAAGCTGACTACCTCAACGCTGTCGCCATCCTTGAGTACAGTGCTTTCGTACTGTGATTTAGGAAGTATATCCAGATTCAGTTCTACTGCTACGCGCTTTGGATCGTAGCCGTTATCGTTCAGCATTTCGGTAACGGTCTTTCCCGCGAGTTCATGCTGTTCGCCGTTTAACTTTACCATTTACATCCCTCCATACAAAAAAGGGGACTGCACGCAAAAAACAGTCCCCCGAATGATCGGTATCATATTCCCTACGTTGGCATTATCCAAATCAGGTTATGGGTCGATAACTCGGTCGCTATCCTCTCAGCCTGTATACAAGCTCCCCTTATTTTATTTCAACGATAGATATTATACCACTCTTCATGATAAAAATCAAGTATTTATCGGGATTTTTCGGAAATTTTTTTGATGTTTCATGTAAAAAATCTTTGCTGTCCGCTGAAACGTACAGCCCGCACTTGAATTTGAAAGCGGTTTGTGGGATTTTTTTATGCCCGAAAATCTTTGGTGAGTTTGTCCTGATTTGACGAAATTTAACTCAATTTAATCGTATTTATCCTGCTAAAAGGATGTTTGCGATCCTTTACTTTTAATATGACGCCCTTCCATGCTGTATGCACCCCAAAAGTTAGACAGCTTTGGGGTGCATATCATCGAAGTTGCGATTTTTCCAAATAATTCTTAAATTTTTACACAGGTTGATTTTTGAGTAAAATTATGGTATAATACAATTGGTTATGAGTCATCTGTCAGTAAACTGAATAATAGGCGCATTAATTGTTGAGTTAATGAGGCAGAGATGGGAAAGTTAAATAATAAATTCCAGTCTTTGCCCCTTTTTAACAAAGGGAGGATATTTTAGTGAAAGGACTAAACAAAATAGTTTTATCTTTAATTCTTATTTGTATGTTGCCGTTGCATGTATTTGCAGAGGAGTCGCTGGTGAAAAATAGTATGAATGAAAGCGATGCTGAAGTGGCTGTTGAGGGAAAAAATACAAATAACATTGATAATTCTGACTTATATGTTGAGGTTAAACCATACGATTGTAATAACGAATTTAGAAAGGTGATGTGATATGAAGAAATCAGCGTTCATCATAATAACAATTTTTATTGTGTTTTTTTGTAATACTGCACTTGCTGAAAATGATATTATTGCATACACTCAAAATACGGATATAAAATGTACAATTGATGGATTATATATTGAAAGCTATGCAATAAACGGATTTATGTATTTGCCTATTGATAAACTTACGGATTATGGCTTTGATGTAAAGAACAGCAATGATTCATTTGTTCTTACAAGAAAAGATATATTTTATTTTGACGGAGACTATACAGAAAATAAACATGTAATCAGCAATATACCCGTATATAGGAATCCAGCACCTGTGATAATAAACGGTGTAATTGCAAATACATATTTAGTTAATGATAAGATTGTTATCCAAGCGGATGAGCTATTGACATTTGGAAAAGTTGAGTGGGACGAGGTTTCAAAAGAAGTTAAAATATCTATTGTTGTTGAGGAGCTGTGCAGTGCCTATGAAAATATTCAAGACAAAGTTGAATATACCAAAGATGAACCTTATATAGTTGGTCAAGTTAAAGATGGAATACCATGTGGACTTGTCAAAACCGGATATTTTCAAGGTATGACTTACATAGGTCATATGATTGATGGTGAGTATGAGGGTGTTGTATATGGATATCGTCAGCATAAACCTTATTTGGCTGCTTTGTCTGAAATCAAAACAGTGAAAAAGGGTAAGAAGAACGGTTACTGTAGATATGTTGTCGGGTATAATAATAAACCTCAAATGCGAGACGAAATAAAGAGTGTAGAAGGAATGTATGTAAATGACGAATTAAAAAACGGCACTTATACAATAGTAATAGATGACTATGGAAATACCGCAACCTATATTGTTTCAGATTTTAAAGAACATATATTGTCCTCAACGCATGAATACTATGGGTATGAGAAATCGCCGTCACTCATCTTTTGCAATGGCGAAGAGATTAAATTTGATGTTCAACCCGTGCTTGAAAGTGACAGAACATTAATCCCACTAAGAGGATTGTTTGAAAAGATGGGTGCTGTGGTAGAATGGAATAATGATGATAAAACAGCTACTGTAACAAAAAATAACACAATACTTTCTTTTCAAATAAATCATTATGATGCAAGAGTAAACGATGATGTAAAATATATGGATGTTCCTGCACGATTGATTGATAACAGAACAATGATACCGCTTAGATTCTTATCAGAAGAGTTGAAATATGAAGTTAATTGGGATGAAAATACAGGAACAATAACGATAACAGAATAAAATAAAGTTATTGTATCGTTTCACAGTTTCTTTTGTTTTATATTGAAATATTAGTGTTTTTGAGCTATAATAGTATATACATTAGATTTTGATAAAATACCTGAAAATATGGTGGGGACAAAAATGGGGTTAATTTTTAAGTCAACACCTCAAAAAGCCCGTAATATCAAGGGTTTCAGAACTTTAAGTACAAACGAATACGGACTCAAGGCTGCCCGTCGTGCGCCGCAGTTCTCAAAGAGATAAAAAATCTTATACGAACACTCAAAAACCCCGAAGCTATGCGGCTTTCGGGGTTTTGTTTTGTTATTTTTGAAAAAGAATAAAAAACAGATTAAAAGCGAAAAGCTTTATTTCTCAAAAGGTTACGAAACAATCTTGCACTTTTGTTAAAAATGTGTTATACTATGGCAAAATACGGGTTTACGGGATACAACCAATACTTAAAATCTCATAATAATAAACTATGGAATTTGCTTGTAGATAAAAAAATGAACAAAGCAGATTTAAGGAAATCGGCAAAATTAGCTTCCAATACAATGACGAAGCTTCGTTGTGATGAACCGGTTTCTATGACTGTACTTTTAAAAATAGCAACATACCTTAACTGCGATATTAGCAATATGTGTGGTTTGTAAAATAGGAAGAATAATATGAATTTTAAGAAAATTTTAGAGAAAAATAAAATACGAACAAAATAAATTACTTATGGCATTTTGAAGCAGTAAGCTTTTGTTGCAAATTTGCCTTAACACGATATTAAAAACCACAGATTTTACGGCAAAAAAACAATTATCAGCAAATACAAATATATTTACGCCGATTTAAATAGATTTTAAACAAAATTAAACGGTATCTTCAAAGCCCAAAGAGATAATATTAAATCTTTTACCCTCAAAACTTTTATGCTTATGGGGTTTTATTCATAATCTTGAAAAAGTCTTTTTTCAACATTTTGCTCTGTGACGCATACTATAATAGTAATAAATTATGAAAGGGCAGATGTTTTATGACTGAAATTGCTTACAAATATATAAACGATACTTTTAATATACCGAATTTCAGAAGCCTTATTGATATAATGACTTTCAATAACGGCATAAACGCGTTTTACGTTGACGGAACTCCCGTTTTACGGGCAAGCTACGGAATAAGAATAAAATATATAGATAAAAACAGCCGGTGCCGCTGTGTTACCGGTTATGGAACGGCAATGTTTTTCGGTATTGAGAACCCTTGCGATGTAATTGTCAGTCCCGGAAACGAAACCGATACTTCAATTTACTTTACTACATTAAAAATAAGAAGCAAAATTTCTATTCTTACAGACAACCCGCCGGTGCAGACAATTCAAAAAAAGACCGCAAGATAATTTTTATCAAATACATAACTTTATAACAGATATAAAGATTATTGCTTTATGTCTGTTATTTTTTTGTCGGATAATGTCAAATATTTTGTACTGTCAACCTTTATACCATATAATGTTTGTTTTGCTTGTACTTTTGAAATAAAAATTTAAAATTTTTTTAATTTTTTTTAAAAAAACTATTGCATTTGTAATATTTTTGTAGTAAAATATAGTTAAGTGGTGATTAGTGGGTTATTATAAAAGTTTTGTGGTGATTTTTAAGGAGGTGGGAATATGACTTCAAACGAAAACATAAATTCGGAAGCGCAAGCTGACGCTCCCGTAATGTCTTATGTGTCCGAGCCTGATTTTTCAGGTACTTATACGCCTAAACTTGATGAAAAAGGTCGGTTTATTATTCCCGCCAAATTCCGTGAGGTGTTTGACACCGATGGAGTATGCACCCTTACCCATGGGCTTGACGGCTGTCTTTGGCTTTACAGCAAGCCTTCCTGGCAGGAGGTTTTCGCAAATCTCTCAAAGCTGTCGGATATACGTGAAGGTGAACGTAAGCTTAAACGTTTCTTTATCGGCGGCGCAAAGGAATGTGAACTTGACAAGCAAGGAAGAATTTTAATTCCGCCGGATCTTCGTGATTTTGCCAAAATAAGCGGTGAAATATGTCTTGTCGGTATAGGCAATAAAATTGAAATATGGTCTGCGGCAGAGTTTGCACGATATGATGAAAAAACTGATGTTTCACCCGAAGTAATAGCTGAAAATATTGAATTTTTAACGCTTTAAGAGAGGGCTTATATAATGGAATTTAAACATATACCCATAATGTTCGACGACTGTATGCGCATGCTTAATGTAAAGCCTGACGGGATATATGTTGACGGTACTCTCGGAGGCGGAGGGCATAGCCTGGGTATATGCGAACGGCTGGGCGGAAGCGGAAGGCTTATTGGTATTGACCGTGACCGTGAAGCAATAGAAGCCGCGGCAAAACGTCTTGAAGCGCACAAATCAAAAATTACATTTGTACATAATAACTATGCTAATATTAAAGAAATTTTATCCTGTCTCGGTATTGAAAAAATAAACGGCGCGTTGCTTGATCTCGGTGTTTCATCGTATCAACTTGATAATCCGGAGCGAGGTTTTTCGTATATGCATGACGCTCCTCTTGATATGCGTATGAACCGTGAGGACAAGCTCAGCGCTTATAAAATTGTAAACAGCTATTCGATTGAGGAGCTTACACGTATTTTAAAAGAATATGGTGAAGAACATTGGGCTTCACGTATTGCGCGGTTTATTGCAGACTATCGCAAGAAAACGCCAATAAAAACGACGTTTGAACTTAACGATATCATAAAAGCTGCCATACCCGCATCGGCAAGAACAAACAGCGGACATCCTTCAAAAAGAACTTTTCAGGCAATACGAATTGAAGTTAACAACGAGATAGGAAAGCTTGGAAGAGCAATCAGTGATTTTTTTGATTTACTCTCCGAAGACGGCATACTTGCCGTTATAACCTTCCATTCCTTGGAGGACAGAACCGTAAAACAGCTTTTTAAAGATTTTTCCACCGGCTGTACTTGCCCGCCAAGCTTTCCCGTTTGTGTTTGCGGAAAAAAACCGCAAGGCTTACTCTTAACAAAAAAACCGATAACGGCAACCGCTGATGAAACAGCCTTAAATCCCCGCAGCAAAAGTGCGAAGCTGCGTGTTATAAAAAAATATTAATGAAAGGAAGCGAAAGAAATGACCGATAATTTAGCGAGAACACTTGAATCGAATGAAGAAGAACTCAGACGGCTAAATGAAGAATACAGACATAAAAAAGCAGTAAAAAGAAAAACTCATAGATTAATATATGCACTTTGCACGGTTATTTCCTTTATGCTTGCAATTACTGTTGTATCGAGATATATGACAATAAACGAGCTTGATCGCCGTATTAACAAAACTCAAAGCGAATATGAAACCTTAAAATCCAACAACGACCAAAAGGCGGTTATGCTTGAAAGCTCAATGACTCTTGATGAAATTGAAGTCGCAGCAAAAACAAGACTTGGCATGAACAAACCTGCCAACAATCAAATAATATACGTCGAGGTTGAAAAGGAAGATTCCGCCTATGTTGCGGAAAATTGAATACTGTTTTAAAATAGCCGCATAAATTGCTTTTTAAACGCTTATATATATTAGTGAAGCATTGTTTCGGCTATAAATAATAATGCTGCACTGAAGGTAATGCCTTTTACGGCCTTGCCTTCTTTAAACATTATGTTTTTGTATATGTGTATTTTAGGGGGAAATTTCTATGGGTAGAGATAAAACAAGCAAATCCACAAGAAACAGAATATTGTTTTTTGCATTTGCTTTTTTGTTTTTTATAATAATAATTTGCGCGCGTATTTTTTATATTCAGATTGTCAAGGGAAGCGAATATAAATCAATGGCGCTTGACCAACAGACACGTGAAAAGGAAATTACTCCAAAAAGAGGAACAATATATGATCGAAACGGCAAAGAGCTTGCCGTAAGCGCTACGGTCGATACGGTAGTCGCTGACCCAAAAATTATAAAAAATTCAAAAAATGCCGATGAAATTGTGGCTACGCTCGCGCCAATTCTCGAAATGGACGAAGCTGATATTAAGGAAATTATAACAAGAAACAGCAGTTTTGAGTGGGTTGCGAAAAAAATCGACTCTGAAAAATCGAAACAGATAAGAAAATATATAAGCGGAAAAGATGAAAACGGAAAAAAGCTTTCAAAAGAGGAGCTTAAAGGACATAACCTTGGCGGAATATCGCTTGTTGAAGACAGCAAGCGCTTTTATCCAGGCGGCTCTCTAGCTTCTCACGTTATAGGCTTCACAGGTACTGATAATCAGGGGCTTGAAGGCATAGAAGCTGTTTATGATAAATTTTTAAAAGGAAACTCGGGGAAAATTGTAACTTCATCAAAATCAAACGGTACTCTTCCCTCCGATTACGAAAAATACTTTAACGCGCAGGACGGGAACGATGTTATTTTAACAATTGATTCCAATATTCAATATTTTGTTGAAAAAGCGCTTGATGAAGCTTATGTAAAATATAAAGCGCTGGGCGGCGCCTGCGTACTTGTTACAAATCCCAATACAGGTGAAGTTCTTGCTATGGCAACAAGGCCTACTTTTGACTTAAACTCTCCCAGACAGTTCGCAACAGGTTCCGATAAGCCGGCAACGCTTGAGCAGCTTCAGGAACGCTGGAGAAATAAGGTTGTTGTCGACACATATGAGCCCGGCTCGGTATTTAAGCTTATAACCTGTTCGATAGCTCTTGAAGAAAAAGTTACAAATCTTACGGATCCATATTTTTGCCCGGGATATCTTATAGTGGGCGGTCAGAAAATAAGCTGTTTTCATACATCGGGACACGGAGCAAGCAACCTTTTAAAAGGTACCGTTGATTCGTGCAACCCCGTATATATGCAGGTTGCGGCAAAAATTGGCAAAGATAGAATGTTTAAATATTTTAAAACTTTCGGTTTCAGAGAAACAACAGACTTTGATCTCCCCGGGGAAGCAATCGGCTCTTTCTGGGGATATAACGATTATAACGAAACGGAGCTCGCGACCTCATCGTTCGGACAGGGTTTTACCGTCACTCCGCTTCAAATGGCAACCGCTATCGGAGCGCTTGTGAACGGAGGTTATTTATATAAGCCTCACGTTGTTAAAGAAATAGTTGACTCAAACGGAAATGTAATAAAATCTACAACTCCGACAAGAATACGACAGGTAATATCAAAAGAAACCTCTGATACAATGAGATATATAATGCAGACAACGCTTGTACAATCTGGCAGTCTTGCAAAGGTTGACGGTTATGACATCGGCGGCAAGAGCGGAACAAGTGAAAAGCTTCCCCGCGGCAGTAACCAGTATATAGGCTCTTATTGCAGTGTTGCGCCGATAAACGACCCTCAGGTGCTTTGTCTTGTAATTATAGATGACCCGAGAGGCGCAAGCTATTACGGCGGTCAAACTGCCGCACCCGTTGCAAGCAGTATTATGCAGCAGATACTTCAATATTACAACGTACAGCCCAATAACGGTGACAGTGTAAGCACGGCAGATGATACGGTTATTCCCGATGTTGTCGGAAAAACCACCGAAGACGCAAAAAAAATTGCAGAATCATTTAATCTGAAATACAGTTTCAGGGGCAAGGGTGATACCGTTGTATCACAGGAACCTGCTGCCGGCACACATGTCAGAAACAACTCATATATTACTATGAATCTCGGCAGTCCCGCTGAAATTTCGCAAGAAACAACCGTTCCCGATGTAACAGGCAAAAGCGCGGAAGAAGTAAACGCGCTTCTAGCCGATGCAGGTCTAAAGCTTAATGCCAAGGGAAAAGCAAGCGGAGGTAACGTAATATCACTTAGCCAAGATCCGACTCCCGGAACAACAGTAAAACGGGATACGCAGGTAACCGTAAACTTTGGCGAACAATAGAATCGGAGGTACTTTTCTTGAAATTAAACGAACTTTTGAAAAACATCGATTATGTTTCCTGTAACACAAAAAGTGATATTGAAATTTCGGAAATAACAAACAATTCAAAAACGCTTAAACCGGGCGATATTTTTGTTTGTATAAAAGGCTACAAAACAGACGGACATAACTACGCAAAAAATGCGGAAAAATCCGGTGCTTCATGCATAATTGCCTCCGAACCTTTAAATGGAATAAATATTCCTGTTATTTATGTCAAAAACACAAGGCTTGCTCTTGCGCAGGCATCAAAAGTAATTTTCGGCAACCCTTCGGGGAAGCTTAAAGTTATAGGTGTAACCGGAACAAACGGAAAAACAACCACCTGTTATCTTATAAAAAGTATTCTTGAAGCGGCAGGAGAAACCGTAGGACTTATAGGCACGGCGGAAACCATTGTCGGCAGTACAAGAGTACCGGCAATGCGCACAACCCCTGAAGCGCACGAGCTCGGCAAGCTTTTTTCGGATATGCTCCGTATGGGGGCAACCTACTGTGTTATGGAGGTTTCATCCCATTCGCTTGAGCTTTACAGAGTTCACGGTATAGAGTTTGTCGCGGGCGTGTTCACAAACCTTACTCACGACCATCTTGATTTTCACGGTACAATGGAAAATTATTTTGCGGCAAAGGCAAAGCTTTTTGATATGTGCGATATCAGTATAGTAAATACAGATGATGACTGGGGCAAAAAGCTTGCCGAAAAACAGCACAAAAAGCTTATTACCTACTCCATAAGCTCCCCCTCCGATTACCGTGCGGAAAATATCATATATAATCCGGACTCTGTGGAATTTGACCTTGGCGGAAAACAATACAGGCTTGGTATTCCGGGCAGATTTTCCGTTTATAATGCTCTTGCGGCAATCTGCGCCTGCAAAGCGCTTTCCGTCGATGATGAAAAAATACGGCTCGGACTTGCCGGAACATCGGGCGCGAAGGGCAGGTGCGAAGTGCTTAAAACGCCTTCCGATTTCAAAATCATTATAGATTACGCTCATACTCCGGACGGACTTTATAATATTCTTGACACATTAAAAAAATTTGCGCCCGGGCGTATAATATGCGTTTTCGGAGCTGCCGGAGAACGGGATGCCATAAAACGCCCCGAAATGGGTGAGGTTGTCGGAAAATACGCGGATATTGCCTATATCACAGCCGATAACCCCATAAATGAGGATTTAACTGTAATTTGCTCACAGGTTGAAAGCGGAATAAAAAAGACCGGCTGCAAATATCATATAATATATGATAGAAAAGAAGCTATAATTTCAGCACTCAATGCCGCGAAAAAGAACGATACCCTACTTCTTGCCGGCAAAGGGCACGAAACTTATCAGCTTATAGGCGATGAAAAGGTGCCTTTCTCGGAAGCCGGGATTGTTAAAGAATATTTCAAAAACAGGGGGAACAGCCTTGAATGATATTATACAAAAGCTAATAACCGCTTTATTCCTTGCCCTTGCGATAGGAATTATAATTGCGCCGCCCGCTATACGTTTTTTTCACAGGCTTAAATGTGGTCAGGAAATCCGCGATGAAGGTCCGGCATGGCATGGAAAAAAATCCGGCACACCCACTATGGGCGGAATGATTTTTATTATTGCCTGTTCGGTAAGCGCAATTATTGTTTCAAGTGAAAGCATAGAAACCATAATGCTGATTTTTTTAAGCGTATCTTTCGGAATTGTTGGTTTTGTTGATGATTTTATTAAGGTTAAGCTTAAACGAAATCTGGGACTGACAGAACTCCAGAAACTTATGCTTCAGGTTGTGGCGTCGCTTCTTTTTGTGTGGGTTTTGAAAGATAAACTTACAGATATGAACGTAATAATACCTTTTACCAAAGTAAGCGTAAATATCGGTATGTGGTATTTACCTTTATGTGTTCTGGTAACAATAAGCACGGTAAACGCCGTAAATCTTACAGACGGTCTTGACGGACTCGCTTCAAGTATATCAATCGTTGTAACAATATTTTTTGTTTTCACGGCATATCTTTTAAAATCCAATTCCGTGGCAATTTTCGGCTGCGCGCTAATCGGCGGAACAGCGGCGTTTTTAATATTTAACAAATATCCCGCGAAAATATTTATGGGAGATACGGGTTCGCTTTTTCTCGGAGGCGCTATTGCCGGAATGTCACTTCTTACCGGAACTCCTCTGTTCCTCATAATTGCCGGCGGAATGTTTGTTATCGAAACCGTTTCGGTAATTATTCAGGTCGGTTTTTATAAACTTACAAAAAAACGTGTGTTTAAAATGGCTCCGCTTCATCATCATTTTGAAATGTGCGGATACAAAGAACAACGTATTGTCACTATATTTACACTTGTTTCATTGCTGTTTTGTATAATCTCGTTTGCCGGATTGCTTGTATATTTTCGCTAAATACTGATTGGAAGGGCATGGTTTAAAAATGGCTAAAAAAGGGCATATAAAAATAAAAAAACTGTCTGCCGCCGACGCGGAATTGCTTTCCATTATAGTTATAATGGTTCTTTTCGGACTTGTCATGGTTGGAAGCGCAAGCTCGGTCAACGCGCTTTACAGATATGACGACAGTCTTTATTTTCTGCGCAAACAGCTTATTGTCGCAGCTGTCGGCTTTGCTTTTATGTATATAATATCACGTATAGATTATCATATAATCGCCTCACCCGTTATTATTTTTCTCGGCTACGGCGCTGTATGGTTTTTAATGCTGCTTGCCGCTTTTATCGGTGATAACAGAAACGGCGCGAACCGCTGGATAGACATTGGCGGTATAAGTGTTCAGCCATCGGAACCTGCGAAAATCGTTCTGATTGTGCTTACCGCATACATATGCTCAAAGCAAAGCAAAGCGGCGCTTAACCGTTTTGGCAGCGGTGTCGGATTATATCTCGGCATAATAGGCGTTTCCGTTTTTCCTCTGCTTCTCGAAAGACACAAAAGCGCAACTATTGTCTTTGCGATTCTTGTAATTGCAATAAGTTTTATAGGGGGCGCAAACATAAAATATTATCTTATGATGGCTCCGTTTGGTATAGGCGGTGCGCTTGCGTGGGCACTCCACGATGAATACAGCAGACAAAGGGTGCTTATGGCGTTTGACCCGTTTAAAGACCCAAAAGGCTCGGGATATCAGGCGGTACAGTCGCTTTACGCGATAGGCTCGGGCGGAATATTCGGGCTTGGACTCGGACGAAGTCAGCAAAAAATAACATATATTCCCGAACCCCAAAATGACTTTATCTTTTCTATCATATGCGAAGAACTTGGGCTTATCGGTGCTTTAAGCGTTGTGGTTCTTTTTACGTTTTTTATGTTCAGAGGCATTAAGGTTGCGTCAGAAGCTCCCGACAAGCTTGGTAAACTTATTGCGATGGGACTTACAACTCTTATTATGGCGCAGTTTGTTATAAACATATTTGTTGTCACGGCAATGGGTCCGGTTACGGGTATGCCGCTTCCGTTTTTCAGTGCCGGCGGTACAAATCTTCTGTTTACTCTTATGGGCATGGGGCTGCTCCTGAACATTTCAAGACAATCTGTTAAAAAAAGACCTTTAATCTGATATAACAGGGTTTTAATAATAAACAAGGAATGATAGTATATGCGTATTCTTTTTGCCGCGGGAGGTACGGGCGGTCATATAAACCCCGCAATAGCAATAGCGAAAAAATTCAGAGAACATACTCCGGACTGTGAAATACTTTTTATCGGAACAAAAAGGGGGCTTGAAAGCAAGCTCGTTCCCCGTGAAGGCTTTGATATAAAATATATTGAAACAGCCGGCTTTAAACGTAAAATCACATTTGAAAATGTCATTGTCGCGCAAAAAGCTTTAAAAAGTATGTTTGACGCGAAAAAAATTATAAAAGATTTTAAACCCGATATCGTCATAGGCTGCGGCGGATATGTCAGCGGTCCTGTTGTGGCGGAAGCTTCAATCAAGAAAATACCTACGCTCATTCATGAGCAAAACGCTTTTCCGGGAGTTACAAACAAAATGCTTGCGGGAAAAGCGGATACTGTCTGCATAAGCTTTGAGGAAGCGGCAAAATATTTTAAAAAGGCAAAAAATATCGTATATACCGGAAATCCTGTACGCTCATCGCTTTTTACCGTTTCACGGCAGGCGGGCAGGCTTTCTCTCGGCATTGATGACAGACCGTTTCTCGTTGCGGTCGGCGGAAGCCTCGGAGCAGGCACAATAAACTCCGAAATGCTTAAATTCATAAAACAAATACCAAGTGATATTCAGCTTCTCCTGGCAACCGGAGCAAGAGAATATGACGAAATAATTTCTGAAGCGGGTGTTTTACCCCAAAATGTTAAAATTGAACCTTATATATATAATATGGACGAAGTACTTGCGGCAGCCGACCTTGTCGTGTCACGTTCGGGAGCGATAACCCTTACGGAGCTTTGCGCAACAGGCACACCGGCTGTTCTTATACCCTCTCCGAATGTTGCCGAAAATCACCAGGAAATAAACGCCCGTACTTTTGAAGCGCGCGGCGCCGCGGTTGTTATATGCGAAAGAGAAATTGAGGAAAACACTTTATTTAACAAAATTTCAGAGCTTATTTATGACCGTGAAAAACTTAAAACTATGGCGGAAGCCGCAAAAGAAATGGCAAAACCCGACGCGCTTGACCTTATATATGACGAGTGCGTTAAACTCATTTCAAAGTAACACAGACCAAAAAAACGGCATAATATAATAACAGAACGCTGCAGGACGCTTTGCTTCCTGCGGCACATAGCTTTTTATGATATAATGCTGTTTGGAGGTTTATTTATTAAATGAGTGCATACATAATAAACGGTGGTAATTACCTTAGCGGTGAAGTTCGCATAGGCGGCGCGAAAAACTCTGTTCTGCCCATTATGGCAGCGTCGCTTCTTAATCTTTCAGAAAGTATTTTACTTGACTGCCCATGTATAAGCGATGTTGATATATCGGTTGAAATACTTAAAAGTCTCGGCTGTAAGGTCTTTCGTGACGGCAATACCGCGGTTGTTGATTCTTCACAGATAAATAATTTTGAAATACCCCCTCACCTTATGAACAAAATGCGTTCATCTTTTATATTTCTCGGAGCTATGCTCGGCATAGGCGGAAAAGCGGTCTGCGGCTATCCCGGCGGCTGTGAGCTTGGAGCAAGACCTATTGATATGCACCTTAAAGCTTTTAAAAAGCTTGGCGTTGCAATAAACGAAGGCGGAGGATATATTTCGTGTGACTCTTCCCGATTTAAAGCCTGTAAGGTCGCGCTTGATTTCCCGTCTGTCGGAGCAACGGAAAATATAATGCTGCTTGCCTGCAAGCAAAAAGGAACGACTACAATTATAAACGCCGCGCGTGAACCCGAAATAGTGGATTTGCAAAGCTTTCTTAACAGTATGGGAGCAAAAATTTCGGGCGCGGGCAGCAATAAAATCAAAATTGAAGGAGTTGCCTCTTTAAATTCGGTCAAAAAGCGTATTATGCCTGACCGCATAGTGGCGGCAACCGTAATGTTCGCGGCAAGCGCCGCGGGCGGCAATATTACTTTAAAAAATGTAAATTGCAGCCACATTGAGTCGATTATTTTACTTTTACAGAGCTGCGGCGCGGATATATACACACACGGTGACAGTCTGGATATTATATGCTCAAAACGGCTTCGTGCCGCCGATACCCTTAGAACAATGCCCTATCCCGGTTTCCCGACGGACGCGCAGTCACAGGCGGTTGCGGCATTTACCACAATGGAAGGCACAAGCATCGTAAAAGAAACAATCTTTGAAAACAGATTTAATCAGGCTTCGGAGCTTAAAAAAATGGGTGCCGATATTACTATAGGCGACAGACTTGCCGTCATTAAAGGCGTCAAGCGTTTGTACGGCGCTCATGTATATGCGCCAGACCTGCGCGGCGGCGCGGCGCTTGTTATCGCGGCTCTCGGAGCAAAAGGAACAACTGTTGTCGATAACATTCATTACATAGACAGGGGCTACGAAAGCCTCGATAAAATGTTTTCCGCTCTCGGCGGAGATATACAAAGGAAAGATTTTTATGAGTAATATCACACGGGGCGACTTTGGCGGAGCCGCCCAAAAAAAGCAAAAAAAAAGGACAGGCATTAAAATTCTCTGCGTGATAGCGGTATTGTTTGCCGCTTTTATGTCACCGCTTTTTAATGTACGAAATATACAGGTAAAAGGCAATTCGCGGCTTGACGCCGCGTACGTAATTGACGCGTCGGGAATAAAAAAAGGCAGGCATCTTGCGTTTATTCCTTTTTCCGACGCCAAAGCAAAGCTTGAAAAAACAACATACATATCATCGGCAGAAATAAAATACAAATTTCCGAGTACAATAATAATAACCATTGATGAAAAAATGCCGATAGTATATTACGCTTTTGCGGACGGTTACGCCGGTATAAACGCTGACGGATACGTTACCGATATTATTCAGGTTATTGATGAGCCGCTTCCCGTTGCCGAAGGCATAACGCTTTCATCATACAAAATCGGTGAAAAACCCGACCTTGGAAAAACCGCTCCCGAACAAATCGATTGTCTTATATCGGTTGCGCAGGAGCTTATGCTTACAGGTATCTCCGCGGATATTTCAAAAATCAATGTCAGGAGCGTAAATAATATTTTGCTTCAATCTGCCGGCGGGATAACAATAAAATGCGGCGACTCGTCGGAGCTGAAATACAAATTCTCAATTCTTAAAGAGGTTCTTGCAAAAGCCGACTGTTCGGGCATTGTTGACCTCAGCATACCGGGACAGGCGACTTATGAAATGACTTAGACCAAACAAGCTCTGTTTGCTCCGATACCGTTCATTCAATATTCTACGTTACGGAAGGAAAGATATATATGGAAAAAATAAATAATAATATAGGCAAGCAAATTGCTCTTACGCTTATATGTATGCTCCTCGGTTTTGCCATTGCGCTTCAGCTTCGGAGTGTAAGGATAAACAAAAGTATGGCTACCGATAACCTAAGAGCTCAGGAGCTTCAAACCCAGCTCAATGACGAACGTGAAAAAAACGAAAGCCTTATGGCGGACCTTGAAGACGCGAAAAACCAACTCGCGGAGCTTCGGAAAAATTATGAAAATTCGGGAGCAATTTCATCCATTGTAAACGAACAGCTTATAAACGCCGAAAAGCTTGCGGGGCTTACCGCCCTTACAGGTCCCGGTGTCACAGTCACTCTTGCCGACAGTAAAAACGCCGCAGCTGCCACCTCACCCGAAAATGTAATAATTCACGATTCCGATATACGCACAGTAATAAACGAGCTTCTCGCCTCCGGTGCCGAAGCTGTTTCAATAAATGATGAAAGAATCGTTTCGATAAGCGCAATAAGATGCGTCGGTCCGACCGTTATTATAAATAATACAAGACTCAGCTCACCCTTTATCATAACCGCCATAGGTGACGCGAAAACGCTTGAAGCAGGTCTTATTGTCAAAGGCGGCGTTGTCGATGCCCTTACCCCCTGGGGTATTGATATTGACATAGCGACTTTTGAAAAAGTGAATATTCCGGCATATACCGGTGTATCAAACTTCAAATATGCGGAAATAGTCGAAACGGACAAAACAAACGCGAATAAAAACGGAGGTGAAAATTGATGTTTCCGATTATAGGACTTATTATAGGAATAATAGTCGGCTTTATTGTAAATTTTCATGTGCCGCCGGCATATACCGTATATCTGGCAATGGCAATACTTGCCGCGCTCGATACGGTTTTCGGCGCATTTCTCGCGTCGCTTAACAACAATTTTAAATTAAGTATATTTGTAACCGGGTTTTTCGGAAACGCTATTATTGCCGTTGCACTTACTTATATAGGCAATCTTCTCGGTATGGATTTTAGTCTTGCCGCGATTGTAGTGTTCGGAACACGATTATTTAACAATTTTGCCACAATAAGAAGAATTTTAATAAATAAACGTATACAAAAAAATGAAAATATATAATTTTAAAAAAATTATATACATTTTTTAAAAAATACTCTTGTTTTTTCTAAAAATGTATAGTATAATATAATTATGGCATTATGCTTATAATTTATCCACTCAAGAAAAAGGGGGACGTAAAATAAATGTTAGAATTTGAAACTGTTTCAAACAATGTTGTTGTTATGAAAGTTGTGGGTGTCGGCGGAGGCGGAAATAACGCTGTCAACCGTATGATTGAATATGGGCTTAAGGATATTGAGTTTATAGCTATAAATACCGATAAGCAGGTTCTTTCAAGCTCCAAAGCAATAACAAAAATTCAGATAGGTGAAAAACTTACAAAAGGCCTTGGCGCGGGCGCAAATCCCGAAATTGGGCAAAAAGCCGCCGAGGAAAGCCGTGAAGATATTATTGCTTCTTTAAAAGGCGCGAATATGGTATTTGTCACTGCCGGTATGGGTGGCGGCACAGGAACAGGCGCGGCGCCGATTGTCGCTTCAATCGCGAAAGAGCTTGGCATACTTACTGTCGGCGTTGTTACAAAACCCTTTACCACAGAAGGCAGACGCCGCTGCGTTCAGGCGGAAGCAGGCATTGAGGAACTTAAAAAAGCTGTTGATACTCTTGTGGTTATCCCCAACGATAGGCTTCTGATGATTTCCGACAAACATACCAGTGTTCTTGACGCTTTCAAAAACGCTGATGACGTTCTTCGTCAGTCAATTCAGGGCATTTCCGATGTTATACGCCAGGAAGGCTGCATAAATCTTGACTTTGCCGATATTAAAGCGGTTATGAAAGACCGTGGTCTTGCTCATATGGGTATAGGTCACGCAAAAGGTGAAAACAAGGCTGATGACGCCGTTAAAATGGCTATTAACAGTCCTCTTCTCGAAACCTCGATAGACGGTGCGAAGGGCGTTTTGCTTCACGTTACGGGCGGTCCCGAGCTTTCCATGATAGAAGCAAACGAGGTTGCGGATATTGTTCAGCAGCTTGTTGATATTGACGCAACGTTTATTTACGGTATGGGTATTGACGAATCTCTTAAAGATGAAATAATTGTTACTGTAATAGCAACGGGCTTTGAAGCTCCGGCTCAGCCCGTGAAACCGGCTCAGCCCGCCAGACGTCAGCAGGCAGTGGAGCCTCAGCCATCCGTGGTTGTTGAACCTGAGCCCGATTACGACAGACGTTCCGGCAATTGGGAAGAGTTTCTTGATAAATACAATGCTCCGAAACGTCCTATATCATCACCCAGAACCGTTACTCCTCCATCAGATATAAACGACGAAATAAGCTCAAACGGAATTGAAATCCCCGAATGGCTTAAGGGCAACAGAAATTAATATACATATAAAACCGTGAAAGACTTTCACGGTTTTATCTTTAAAAAATATGAAATTTACAGATGTTTTACAGGATTTATTATTTACTCCGAACTGTCTTTTCTGCCACAAATATTTAGGTTACGGTACAAGACCTCTCATATGTCACGGCTGCGCCGAAAAATATTCCGCTTTTGAAGGCAGATGCTCACGCTGCGGAAGTGAACTCACTTATGAAAACGGTCTGCCCGTTTGTCATACATGCAAAACAGCGCGCTATTCATTTGACGGCGTGATATCCGCTTACTATTACAAAGAAGGTGTAAGACGGGCAATAATTGAACATAAATTTGATTTTTACCACAATAACGCGAAAACGCTTTCTTATCGTATTTCAGAAATTATTAACGGGCTTTTAAAGGAAAAACGCGCAGATTATATTATCCCCGTACCACCGGATAAAAAAAGACTTAACTCCCGCGGCTACGACCCGACCCGTGAAATATGTGAAATAATTGAGAAGGAGACGAATTTGCCGCTTCTTACTGATGTGTTATTAAAAACAAAATCCACTCCCAACCAAAGTCTTATGTCATATAAAGAAAGACTTAAAAATATTAAAGGCTGTTTTGAAATACATGATAAAACCGCAATTAAAGGTAAAAATATCATTTTGTTTGACGATGTTTTTACAACCGGTTCAACCTGTCAAGAATGTTCCAAAGTCTTGAAAAAGTCAGGTGCTGCTTATGTCTTTGCCGCAACAGTTTCAATATCCGATACTTTCAGAAAATAATCCCGTAGAAAGGAAACCACAATGCTTGAATTTATAAAAAACATACAAACGCTGTCCTCACCTTTTCTTGACACAGCGCTTACCGTGTTCAATTTTTTAAGCCAGCAATATTTTCTCATTATTCTTGTGGCTTCTATATATTGGACATATGATAAAAAGAAGGGTGAAGCGCTTGCGTTTTCCATTATTTTCACAACCGCGTTTTCTTGCGGCTTAAAAGGTGTTTTTAAAATGCCGCGCCCGTTTACCTTTGATGGTGTAAAAGCCTTAAACAAAAGCTCCGCTCCCGGCTATTCGTTTCCCAGTGCCGACACGGCGGCGGCAACTGCGACGGCTGTAACAGTTTCAGGCTGGACAAAAAACACTGTTCTAAAAATTTTACTTGCCTTATATGTTATAATTATAGGTTTTGCGAGAATGTATTTCGGTCTGCACTTTCCTGCCGATGTGCTGGGTGGTCTTATTACAGGCTGCGTTGTCGCCTTTGGTATCAAAAAGATATTCAGTACCTTTAATGCTCCTGTCTTTACAGCCCTTATCGCTACAATTATACTTATACCGTTTATGTTTTTCGGTCAGCAGCCCGACTATTTCAAAACCTTCGGGCTTATGCTCGGCGCGCTGTGCGGCGTATATACCGAGCATACCTTCGTTAATTTTGACTATAAAATAAGCCGCGGTAAAAAAGCCGCGCGTTTTCTTATAGGCATTGTCGGGCTTATTTTAATCTCCGTTTTAACAAAAAAATTCTTTCCGCAAAACAATTTTTTTCTTGTATTTGAAAAATTTCTGCTAACCTTTTTTGCGGTAGGCATATATCCGGCGATATTTAAAAAGCTTAAATTTTAAGTCAAAAACCTCTGCGATAACGCAGAGGTTTTTTTATTCATCTTCTATTTTAATAAGCTCTATTTTAAACTCCGCAAGCTTGTCGTGCCATGCGCTGTCAAGTTTCGCTTCGGTGATTATATAATCCACATCTTCAAGCGGCGCAAGCTTAACAAAGCCGACTCTGCCGATTTTTGATTTGTCGCAAAGATAATATTTCTGACGGCAGTTTTTCATCATTATTTTTTTTATGCCACATTCTTTTTCGTTGCTTTCAAGAAGCCCGACATCAATATCAATGCCTTTGCTGCTCAAAAACATTTTTCCCGCAAAATAATTTTCCTCAACGGTACGTTCGGCAAGACTGCCTATAACCGACTGATTGTTGCTGACAACGCCGCCAACCAAAATAACCTTTAAGTTTTCCTGATTTGAAAGCTCGCTCACAACTCTCAAAGAATTTGTAACAACCGTAACATTCGACATTTTTTTCAGCTCTTTTGCCATATAAAACGTCGTTGTAGATGCGTCAAGAAAAATTATATCACCCGGAATTATATGACTTACCGCCTCTTTCGCAAGGCGCATTTTTATATCAACATTTGTGCGCTTCCTGGTTTCGAGAGAAAGCTCATATGTGCTTTCGTCAATAGGCACGGCACCGCCGTGAGTACGCACGAGTAACTCCTGCTTTTCAAGCTTTTCAAGGTCACGCCTTACTGTTTCCTCCGTTACGCCGAGCGTTACGCTTAATTTATTTACAAAAACCGAACCTTCGCTGTTTAAAAGCTCAATAATTTTCTTCTGTCTTTCAAGCGCAAACATAACGTTCACATTCCTCCCGAAAATTATGATTTTTTAAGTATCGTAACCTTTGCTCCGTTTTTAAGTCCCGCTGCATTCGCGTCGTCTGTGTCAATATGCATTTCGACATTAAAATCGTCTCTTACTCTTACCTGAACATCATAAAATTTTGTGGCTTTAAGATTTCCGCCTTCAACCATTACATCAACGTATTCTCCGTCTTTTATACCATGCTTTTTTGCATACGCCGGAGTTAAATGTATATGTCTGTTCGCGATTATAACACCTTGTTTAAGATAAATGCTCCCCTTTGGTCCTACAAGCACAAGCCTCTCCGAGCCTTCTATCTGTCCCGACGGACGAACAGGCGGGCTTATTTTAAGCACAAACGTATCTGTTCTTGAAATTTCAACCTGTGTGTTTTTTCTGACCGGTCCAAGCACTCTCACCTTTTCAATAGCGCGAAGCGACGGACCGACAAGCGTTACAAACTCGTTTGAAGCAAACTCGCGTCCCATAAGGTCTTTTTGCTTTGTAAGCTCATAGCCTTTACCGAAAAGCGTGTCAAGGTCCTCTCTCGAAAGGTGTACGTGCCTTTGAGAAACGCCGACTTTTATTTCGTCGTCGTCCCCTGCCAAACTCATACTTTTTATTGTTTTAACAACTATTTCCTCAATAGCTTTTGCGTCATACATAAAGCTTTATGCCTCACTTTCACTTTGAGATAAAACTTAAAGTTACATATCAAAAAACTTGGTAACCTCCGGATGCGGCGCGGCAATTACTTCCTCACCATAAACATGACCGAGCGGCTCCGCCGCAACTTTTCCTCTTTCAACAGCCGCTTTGACGGGCGCAATATCTCCTGCCACAATAAGCGTTACAAGCCTTCCGCCAAGCCTTTTTTCGGTATGAACAAGGCTGACATCCGCCGCTTTAACCATTTCATCAAGCCCCGAAATTGCCGCGACAAGCCCTTCAATT
Organism: uncultured Ruminococcus sp.; assembly: GCA_902784805.1. GTDB lineage: Bacteria > Bacillota > Clostridia > RUG12999 > RUG12999 > RUG12999. The sequence goes on from CACZWD010000009.1 coordinate 36,698, forward strand.
TCAATAAGCCCGATTGCCTTTCCGGGATTTTTAAGCGGCTCGTTGCCGTTGCATATATCCCGCATGGATTTAGGAAGCTTTTTATTAAATTTATCCTTGTTAATATCAAGCCTGTATGCCATATTATCAACGCCTTCACCGGGATTCGCTATAATATGAGATACAATATACTTGCCGCATTTTTTCGCGTACTCTACCCCTGCTTCAACAGCGGCTTTTACTTCGGAGGTATCTCCTTCCATTTTAACCACCATAACAAGCGGCGCGGGAGCGTCCGCGCTTTTTGGTCTGTTTCTGTCAAAAGCGATTATTTTAACGCCCGATGTTTTCGCGGCAATATCCGCAACTCTCACAGCCGTAGTAAAGCTGTAAACTTCTATCATTCCAAGAGCATTCATAGGCTTTTCCCCTTATTATACAATATGAAGACCATCAACAAGTACACATCTGCGCTGACGCGTAAATGAGCGTGCCGAGGTTAAACCCTCGCCTGTCGGACCGGCAATGGTAAACGTTGTATGTCCCTCGCCGCCCGCGCCTATTCCCGCATAGGACGGAGCGTTTTTAACAAATATGGTTGTTTCAACAGCTCTCGCGAAGCGTGTAAGATGGTCAATATTTTTGGAATGAATATGTGCCGAATGTCTGTTGCCGTGTTCCGCGCGTACAGCCATATCAATCGCTTCATCAATATTTTTAACCCTTACAATCGCAAGCACGGGCATCATCATTTCAACCTGTACAAACGGATGCATTTCTTCTGTTTCGCAAATAATAAGCTTCGGGTCGGCGTCTATACCGATTTCTTTTAAGAATTTGGAAGCATCCCTGCCTACCCACTTTTTATTTATAACATATTTACCGTCTTTTTCGATAAGACAAACCTTTTTCAGACTTTCTATCTGCTCGCCTTTAATGAGATAAGCGCCCGCTTTTATCATACCGGCTATAAGTTCATCCGCAATATTATCAAACGCGAAACACTCTTTTTCGGCAATACACGGAAGGTTATTATCAAAGCTTGCGCCGTTTACAATATCTGCCGCGGCTTTCGCGATGTCTGCTGTATCATCAACAATAACCGGCGGATTTCCCGCGCCTGCGCCGATTGCCTTCTTACCCGATGAAAGAAGCGCTCTTACAACGCCCGGACCTCCTGTCGCTACAAGCATACGTACTATCGGTGAGTTCATCATTTCGTTTGAGCTTTCGTGAGTAGGCTTTTTAACGGAAACAACAAGATTTTCGGGACCTCCTGCCGCAAGAATACCGCGGTTTACAAGGTCAACCGCATAATTCGCAACCCTGCACGCATTTGGGTGCGGATTAAAAACAACCGCGTTTCCTCCCGCTATCATACCGATTGAATTGCAAAGCACGGTTTCACTCGGATTGGTTGACGGTGTAATTGAGCCTATAACGCCAAACGGCGCCATTTCAATAAGCGTCATACCATCATCGCCCGTATAAACTCTCGGACATAAATCCTCCGTGCCGGGAGTTTTATTTGCGACAAGCTGATGCTTTATTGTTTTATCCGTAACTCTGCCCATTCCTGTTTCCTCAACACCGAGCCTTGCCATTTCCTCTGCCTCGTCAAGAATAAGCTTCCTTATTTCCGTAATCATTTTTTCGCGCTGCTCAACGCTATAACTTCTGAATTGCTTATACGCTTTGTTTACGGCATCAAGCGCATCGCTCATAGTGTCAAACACGCCAAGCTGTTTTTTGTTTTCCTTAGCGTTAATATTTCTTATAACGCTCTCGACAATTTCACTGATTCTTGCTTCATCCATATCTTTTTACATACCTTTCTGTTATAATTATGTATTAAAGAATACTTTGCCAAAGCTTAGGGTCGGGACTCGGTATTACCGAGCTGTTTAAAAACATTCCTTTTTCGCCGCATTTTGCCCTCGCTTTTTCAATCGCCGCTGTTACCGCGGCAACCTCACCTGTTATGAACATATAGGATTTACCGCACATACCTCTTGCTATACGCAGCTCAATAAGCTCAACAACCGCCGTTTTTGCGGCTGTATCTGCGGCAACGATTATCTGCGCCGCGTCAAAGGTCTCAAGCACTCCGAGCGCGCTGACCTTACCAACCGGTACGGCTCCGTAAATAGCGGGAAAAATCGTTTCGTGGGGGTTTCCGAGCACAAAGCTGTCAATAAGTCCTTCGCCGAACTTCGTGGCGCTTGCTTCAACCGCCGCTTTAACAGCGCTTAAATCCCCTTTTACAATAACTATATATTTACCGGGGCAAACGGTCTGCGCTTCAATTATTTCTATTTCCGAAGTTTTAACCATGGTATCCGCAGCCTGTACTCCGGTTGAAACATTCTGATACTCAACCATACCTATCGCACTGCTCATAACCTTAATCACCTTCCCTGACTATTATTACAAATTTATCATTGACATTTTCAACTATGCCGTCAACAGACGCGTGAATATACGCCCCGAGATTTTTTTCGTCCAAAGTCGCTATAACCTGCCCCGCCATAACTTTTTCGCCCTCTTTGACGCATGGGACGGCAGACGCTCCTATATGCTGACTTAGTTTGATTTTTACTTTATCGGTATTAATTTTTATATTTTTACACGGTGCCGGTAAATCATACTTGCCAAGCCCTAACCTTGTAACAAGGCGGTAAGTCGGTACTCTGCGGTACGCTCTCGCCTTTAAAACCGGCGCTGCCTGCTTTTCCTGCGGTTTTACGCCCTCTTTTCTAAGCCCCGCCTTATACGCGCCGATTAGCGTTCTCGGAGACAAATTCTGCGAGCAGGCGTACATCTCACACACTCCGCACTGCGAGCAGTACATTGTATCAAGCATCGGGGCGGTATCTCTGACCACTCCCGACGATGCCGAACGCATAAATTCGCCGGGATTTATGGGATGCCCGATAAGATGTCTCGGACAAAGGTCTGTACACATTCTGCACTGACAGCACGCTCCCATAGCGCGCTTTATATCTATTGAAATGTTAGCTGTTTTCCTGATTATTACATAATGGTCCTTCGGCAGTACAAGCACCGCGTTCGTGGTTTTTGTTACAACATCATACGGGCTTGCGATACTACCCATCATTGGACCGCCGTTTATATATGCCGCGTCCTTAACCGTAGCGCCGCCCGCGGCTTCCACAAGCTCTTTAAAGGTAATACCTATCGGGACTTTTACGGTTATCGGCGTTTTAACTTCACCCGTTACGGTAACATACTTTTCCGTCACAGGTTTATTTTTATGAAGGACGTTATAAATGCCAAGCATTGTTTCGACATTGTAAACCGTGACACCGACCGAAATAGGAAGTGCGCCGGGATTTACAACACGTCCCGTCGTTTCGTATATAAGTATAATTTCATCGCCTGTCGGATAAAATGATTGCATTTTCGATATTTTAATATCCGGAAAGTTCTCTTTTTGAGCCTCCAATGCTTCAAGCGCCGCTTTATATGACGCTTTTATTCCGACAATCAGGTTTTTTGCTCCGACCGCTCCGCCGACTTCTCTTAAAGCCGTAAGTATTTCAAAAGCGTTACGCTCAAGAACTTGTCTGTGCAGTCTGAGCAGAGGTTCACATTCGGCGCAGTTCAAAACTATGGTATCAGCTCTTTTATCAAGCTTCGCATAAGAAGGAAAGCCTGCGCCGCCTGCGCCCACAACTCCGCCTTTTTTTAAAAGGTCTTTTATTTTGCCAAGCTCCATCTTATTATATCACACCATCCTGACCTTCATCAACAATTCCCACAATTGCGGCGTCAATAGGAGCTTCGCTCATTCCGCAGCCTACTCTTGCCGCGCTGCCCATAGCGATAAGCACTGTTTCGCCTATACCCGCGCCTATCATATCAACTGCTATAAACTTGCCTTTTCCTTTTTCAAGCGGTTCTACAACCATAAACTTGCTGCCTATTAAATTTTCCTGCTTTCTTGTGGAAACTATGCTTCCGGTAACTTTTCCTACTATCATTTTTCTCTATCCTTTCAAATTAAGGACTTTATCCGGCAGGACGGAAAAATCCGCCCTGTCGGGTAACCCGAATACCAAAATTATTTAAGGCTCGGTAAAATTTTCTCAACATCCTCATGAGGTCTGGGTATTACGTGAGTAGCGATAAGCTCTCCAAGACGCGAAGCGGAATTTGAGCCTGCTTCAACAGCCGATTTAACAGCTCCCACATCGCCTCTTACCATAACTGTTACAAGACCGGAACCTATCTTCTCTGTTCCTACAAGTGTAACATTTGCCGCTTTAAGCATAGCGTCGGCAGCTTCGATAGATGCTACCAAACCTCTTGTTTCTACCATACCAAGTGCCTGTTGTACCATTTTTATTTCCTCCTTATTAATAACAATAGTTTCCTTCTCGTTAGCCTTAGCCGCCTTTACGGGCGTTTCTTTTTTTGCAGTACTTTTTCCTGCCATTTGTCCCCCCGCCTTTCTTTTTTAATTAGAATTTCGGGATAATCTTTTCAACATCTGTATGAGGTCTGGGTATTACGTGTACGGCAACAAGCTCACCGAGCTTCTGCGCAGCCGCAGCGCCTACTTCGGTAGCAGCCTTTACAGCGCCGACATCACCTCTTACCATTACGCTTACAAGACCGGAGCCTATTTTTTCTGTTCCTACAAGCGTAACCTCTGCCGCCTTTACCATTGCGTCCGCAGCCTCAACAGACGCTACAAGACCTCTTGTTTCAATCATTCCTAATGCTTCCTGTGCCATTTTTATTTCCTCCTGATTATAAATTTTTTATTTTAATTTTTTATTCGTTTACTATCGCAATTTTTATACCTTCACGGTTAAGGTTTGTTTTAAGCGCTTCGTTTATCTTATCAAGCGGGAACTTATGTGTGATAAGCTCGCTCATCGGAAGCCCGATGCCTTTCGCGCGTTTAAGAAAATCAAAGGTTGTCGCGTAATCGCGGAGCGTATATACCCATGAACCTACCGTTGTTATTTCCTTTGAGCAAATATCAAAGTGCGGGTTTATTGTCGCGTCTCCGCCGTTTATAAAGAAACCAAGCTCGCAAAGTCCGCCGCCGTTTCTTATAAATTTATAAATGTTCGCGTGTGCGACAGGCGA
>CACZWD010000010.1 GCA_902784805.1 uncultured Ruminococcus sp.
TTATTGCTGTTTCCGAAGGTCTTAGAACCGCGGACGGAAAAAATATTTGCGAAACCGAAGGCAAAATTACAAAGCTTGACGCGTTCGGACATAAAATTTTTACAGGTGCGGGACGTTATCTTGCCGAGTTGATAGGGGATAAGCTAAAATGCAAAACAAGAGCGATAGAGCTTAATACCATGCAGCGGTCAGCGGCGCATTTCGCGTCAAAAACCGATATTGATGAAGCGTTTATGGCCGGTGCTTTTGCCGTAAGAGCCGCGGAGGAAGGTGAAAACGGCAAAATGGTTGCGTTTGAAAGAAGCGAAGGCGATTATAAATGTACGGCAAAAGCCTGTGAAATAGAAAAAATAGCCAATAAAACAAAATACGTTCCGGATAGCTGGATAACGAAAGACAAGCTTAATGTAACGAATGAGATTATTGAATATATTAAGCCGCTTATACTCGGTGAGCCTGAAATTATTTTTAAAAGCGGTTTGCCGGAACACCTTGTATTGAACATATAGTAAAATCCCCCGTCGGGGGATATTTACTATATAAGCTCAAGCTTAGCCATTTCTTCGCGAATGGCTTTTTTATTATCTTCGGAAATTTCCCATAGAGGAAGCCGGGTTTTCTCACTGCATATTTTCATAAGCGAAAGCGCGTATTTTACGGGCATAGGGCTTGGTTCGGAAAAAAGAAGGTTAATAAGCACCGAATATTTTTCCTGTATGTTTCTCGCGCCTTTAATATCCCCGTCAAAAAAGCGCCTGCACATATCCGTTACTTCATAGGGTACGAGGTTTGAAAGCACAGAGATTACGCCTGCGCCTCCGCAGGCAAGCAGGGGAAGAACAATATCGTCATTACCGGAATATACGGAAAAATCATCTCCCGCAAGACGATGATATTCATAGGTTTTACGTACATCGCCTCCCGCGTCCTTTATACCCACAATGTTTTTCACAGAGGAAAGTTTTCCGCAATCTTCAGGTGTAAGAGTTACTCCCGTCCGAGACGGTACGTTATACAGTATTATCGGCAGTCCGGTCGATTTTGCCACGGCTTCAAAGTGCTTTACAAGTCCGTCTGAATTTGTTTTGTTGTAGTAGGGCGTAACGTGAAGCAGAGCGTCCGCCCCGCAGCTTTCCATTATGCGGCTAAGCTCCTCCGCGCGGCGTGTGTTATTGCTTCCCGCACCGGCAATTACAGGAACCCTACCCCTTATTTTTTTTACGGTAAATTTTAAAATTTCTTTTTTTTCGTCATCTGTAAGAGTTGCGGCTTCTGCGGTTGTTCCAAGTGCCACAATAGAATTTACGCCCTTTCCGAGCTGATAATCTATAAGCGCGTCAAGAGCGTTAAAATCAATATTATTATCTTCTGTGAATGGTGTAACAAGTGCTGTCGAGCAGCCTTTAAACACACATTCTTTCATATAAGAGCCTGCCTTTCGATAAAAAATTATCTTTTAAAATATCCTTTTTCGGCAAGTAATTCCGCCATAAGTACGCCGCCTCCCGCAGCACCTCTCAAAGTATTATGCGAAAGACATACAAATTTATAATCGTACTGACTGTCCTCGCGAAGCCTGCCTATTGAAACAGCCATACCGCCTTCAAGATTTCTGTCAAGCTTTGATTGAGGACGGTTATCTTCTTCAAAATAGTTAAGAAACTGCCTCGGAGCGCTCGGAAGATTAAGCTCCTGCGGCGCACCTTTAAACTCTTTCCACGCCTGTTTGATTTCATTAATTGACGGTTTTTTATCAAAGCTTACAAAAACGGCAGCGGTGTGACCGTCCGAAACGGGAACACGCAAACACTGCGTTGTTATCGCCGGAGAAGTGGCATCAACAATTTTATCACCTTCAAGCGTACCCCAGATTTTAAGCGGCTCAATTTCACTTTTTTCTTCTTCGCCGCCGATATAAGGTATAACGTTATCAATCATTTCGGGCCATGTGTCAAAAGTTTTGCCGGCACCCGAAATTGCCTGATATGTACAAGCAAGAACTTTTTTGACGCCGTATTTCATAAGCGGATGAAGCGCGGGAACATAGCTTTGAAGCGAGCAGTTTGATTTAACCGCTATAAAGCCCCGTTTTGTTCCGAGACGCTTTTTCTGCGCCGCGATAACTTCGGCGTGGTCCGGGTTGATTTCGGGAATTATCATGGGAACATCGGGTGTATGGCGGTTTGCGGAATTGTTTGAAATAACAGGACATTCAGCCTTTGCATAAGCTTCTTCAAGAGCCTTTATTTCATCTTTTTTCATATCTACCGCGCAAAAAACAAAATCAACCGTTTCGGCAATAAGTTTAAGGTCGGCAGATGCGTCGTAAACCTTCATTTTTTTAACCTTTTCAGGCATGGGAGAAGTCATTTTCCATCTTCCGCCCAGGGCTTCCTCATAGGTTTTACCTGCGCTCCTGCTTGAAGCGGCAAGCATTTCAATATGAAACCATGGGTGATTTTCAAGAAGTGTAATAAAACGCTGACCCACCATACCGGTAGCGCCTATAACGGCGACCTTATAATTATGCATATATATCAATCCTTTCAAATCCGCATAATATTTTATGCTGTAAATTCTAAACGGGTTACAAAAACACCTTATATATTTTAACATATAATTAAGAAATAGTCAATCATTTTTTTTATTTAAGTTAAAAAAGCAGGAGCAGCGGTATAAGTAAACTCTGTTTTTTGCGAAAAAAGAGCAAGGCAACGGGCGGATGTTTTTCCGAAAAGAAAAACGGAGCAAAGCTTTCCTTTGCTCCGACGTGGCTAAAGACTACGATTTAACAAGATCGTAGTAATCGTTAAAATCAATAACCTCTCATTCACCCGATATATTAAAGTATTCCATTGAACTGGAAACCCATTCATCTATAAGTGTTTTGTTTTGCTTGTATTCTGCGTAACCCTTGATACGTAAGTAATACTCTTTAAAACGAGGTTTATAATTCAGATCAAGCCCTTCATTGTCGGCTTTGTCAATCAAATTTGAATCTTCGTTTCCCTTGAAAACAAGATACATATAATCTTTCTTGGGGCGAAACATTAAAAAATTCTTTGACATTCCATCTTTTGTCATGCCAATATAGAATTTATTGTACTTTAATTCGAATCCACCAATAATATCCTGCAAGTTTTCAAATATTAAATCCATTTCTTTAAGAATTTTGACAGTGCTTTTTGTTTCCCAATATTTGCGATCCGTCACTTCAAGTTGTTCATCTTCTTCATTAGCATATGTCACTCTATCTAATATTTTTGTGAAAGTAAGCGCAAGACCGCCATCTTGTTTAAACGCCGAAAGTTGTAATGCAATTAATGGAATAGATCCATTGAATAAGGATATAACATTCATAAATCTTCCAGTAATTTCCTCTGCAACAATAACAGCGCAGTGATCATACTGAGGATAACGTTTCCTTTCGCTGTCCCAATACTCAATTGTTCGGATAATATGACTCGGATCGGTTGCTCCAAGTTGGATTTCAACTTCATATCGAGTTCCGTTATCATCAGCAAGAAGCAAATCAAGACGTCCTCCAGTAGGCTGGATTTTTTCTCTTTGAATAGGTGATAATTCACCTAACCCCAGCACGGATGGATCGCTGAAAATATAATCTTGTATCTGTTTTTCATTGATATCTGAATGCGCTTTTAACATAATTCTCTCTAATCCAATGATTTTTGCCATTTCTCATTTCCTCCATATATGTAAGAGTTGCGTTTGAGATTTATTGATAGTAAACAATAGGACTACTATCTATGTTAAAATAGTAGCCCTATTCTGGCGGAGAGAAAGGGATTTGAACCCTTGAACGGCTATCAACCGTTACACGATTTCCAATCGTGCGCCTTAAACCAACTCAGCCATCTCTCCAAAGCTGTTTTGTTTACCGCAATATATTATAACATATGGGAGAAGGTTTGTCAAGAAAAATTTTTGCTTTTATTATGTGAAAAATGGATTAAAATATTGTAAAAGCTATTGCTAAATTTTAAAAAATATGGTAAAATATATGATAGTATGTATTTAGACGGAGGAAAATTTCATGGGCCTTGTTCTTGTTGTTGATGATGATTATAACATTTGTGACCTCATTACAATGTATCTTGAAAAAGAAGGATACAAGGTTGTTACGGCAAATGACGGTGTGCAGGCGCTCGAGGTTTTTAAGACGGCTGCGCCCGATATGGTTTTGCTTGATATAATGCTTCCGGGTATGGACGGAATTGATGTCTGCCGTGAAATCAGGCGAATAAGCCGTGTGCCTGTTATTATGCTTACAGCAAAAGGAGAAACATTTGATAAGGTGCTGGGGCTTGAAATAGGCGCGGACGATTACATAGTTAAACCGTTTGAGCCGAGAGAGGTTATTGCGAGAATCAAAGCGGTTTTAAGGCGTGTACAGTCACAGAAGTCCGAAACAAAGGAGCTTGTTTTTCCCGGACTTGTTATTAATATTACAACATATACTCTTGAAATAAACGGGCAAGAGACTGAAGTGCCGAAAAAAGAGCTGGAGCTTCTGTATTATCTCGCTTCTAATCCAAACCGTGTTTTTTCGAGAGATATGCTTCTTGACAAAGTGTGGGGATATGATTTTTACGGAAACTCAAGAACAGTTGATGTACATATTCATCGTCTGCGTGAAAAGCTTGACGGTGTTTCGGAAAGCTGGAGGCTTAAAACTGTAAGCGGTGTCGGGTATAAGTTTGAAACCGCGTAAAAAGAAGGTTTTAACATGAAAAGTATTAAATCAAGGCTTCGGGCAGCAGTTGTGCTGATTGTTCTTATAAGCGTTTTTGCGGAAGCCGCGGTTGTTTATTATTCATTGGGCAGAGTATATAGGCGGCAGGAAGGCGCGAATATTTGTGATACCGCCAAAAGGCTTTGCAATGTTGCTGCCGGAATTATGGGCGTGACGGATATTTCCGGACTTGAATATACAAATATTCTTGAAATTGTTTACAGCAACGATATTCAGGCTTACAGTGAAAGCCGCGGATATTATATAATGACGGTCGATAAATATAACCGGGTTATTTTTTCATCGCAGAACGCACATAATATTGTTAAACATATCGGTGTTCCGCAGGAGTTTATTAAAAAAGTGCTTGCGGGTGAGAGCTTTGAGGCAACCGCGGATTTGTCCGATTATTACGGTAAAAGCGTTATTACCGCGGCATATCCCGTTACTGAAAAAGGCGAAATAATCGGTGCGGTCGTTTGCAGCTTGCCGCTTAACTATCTGACGGCGCTTCGCAAAAACACAATGGCTTCCATTGTGCTTGTAATGATTCCGCTTTTTGCCATAAGTCTTTTGGTTGCGTACGCGGTTTCGGGAACGATAACAAATCCTGTGTCGAAGCTCAGCGTTGCGGCAAAAAATATTGCCGCCGGAGATTTATCGCAAAGAGTGGATATAAAATATAAAAATGAGATAGGCGAGCTTGCGGAAAATTTTAATAATATGGCGCAGGCGCTTGAAAGTTCCGATAAGATGAAAAATAGTTTTATTTCGGATGTTTCTCATGAGCTTCGCACGCCGCTGACAATAATTATCGGTTTTTTGCAGGGGATTTCAGACGGCACGATAACCGAAGAAAAGCACGGTAAATATATAAACATTTGTCTTGACGAAAGCCGCCGGCTTTCCCGGCTTGTAAACCAGCTGCTTGATGTCGCAAGGCTGGAGGCGGACGCGTCAAAGGCGGAGCGCTCCGTTTTCGATATAAATGAAAAAATAAGAAAAACAGTGCTTGGTTTTGAGGATAGGGCAAAAAGCAAAAAAATACGTATCAGAGCGGAATTTGAAGCGGAAAAGCTGTTTGTCAGCGCGGAGAGCGATAATATAGAAAGGGTTTTGTTAAATCTTCTTGACAACGCCTTGAAATTTACGCAGGAAGACGGTAATATAATTATATCAACGGGCAAAAAAAACGGGAAAGCGGAAATATCCGTTTCAAACAGCGGCGGCGGAATTTCCGAAGAAGATATGCTTCATATCTGGGATAAATTTTATAAAACCGATAAATCAAGAAGTGCCGATAAAAAGGGTGCGGGGCTGGGACTTTATATTGTAAAAACAATAATAAACAGTCATGGAGAGCGTATAACTGTTTCGTGCGATGAAAATGCGGCGGAACAGACGATATATACAACCTTTAAGTTTAATTTAAAATCATTAGAAAAGGAGAGTTAATGATATGGCAGTAAAAATCAATACAAACAAAGGACAGGTAGTAATTACAAATAAGGTCATTGTTAAAACCATTGCAAATGTGTGTATGAGCTGTTACGGCGTTGTCGGTTTTGCTTATGGCGGAAAAACGCTTAAAAAGGACAATATTTCACAGCTTTCAAAAGGTGTTAAAATTCGCGCAAACGGTACAAAGCTTATAATTGATATTTATATTGTGGCGGCTTTTGGCGTAAATGTTCAGACTATAAGCGAAAGCATTTGCCGGAACATTAAATATGAAATTGAACATATGATGGGCATTGGCGTTGAAAAAGTTATTGTTCATATTGAGAAAATGTCGTCTGCCGATTAATCTGACTTGTTAAGGAGATTTTAAAATATGCTAACAGGAAAACAATATGCGAATATGATTATATCAGCAGCTAATAATCTTATGAACAATAAAGAGCTGCTTAATGAAATGAATGTGTTTCCCGTGCCTGACGGAGATACGGGTAAAAATATGTCAATGAGTATATCCGGCGCTAAAGAAGCTGCCGAGAAATGTCTTGAAACAGACTGTGATATTACTACGGTTGCCGACAAAGCCGCAATGGCGACTCTGCGCGGAGCGAGAGGCAATTCGGGCGTAATTTTGTCACAGCTTTTGAGAGGTATTGCGAAAGAAATGAAAAATAAGAAAAACATAAACGCTCTTTCTTTCGCGAAATGCTTTTCATCGGCAAGCGCAACGGCGTACAGCGCCGTAATGAAGCCGACGGAGGGAACAATTCTTACGGTTGCGAGAGAAAGCGCGCAAGCGGTTGAAAAGCTTGCCGATAAAACAGATGTAACGGTTATTTTAAAAGAGGCTGTAAAGGCGGCAAATATATCGCTTAACCATACGCCGGAGCTTCTTCCGAAGCTCAAACAGGCGGGCGTTGTTGATGCCGGAGGCAAGGGGTGGACTCTTGTGCTTGAAGGTATGCTTTATTATCTTGAAAACGGCACGGTTGTCATTCTTACCGAATCCGATAAAAAGGCTGATACAAAAAAGCTTGCAGAGGTAGCCGATGAGGAAATAACCTTTACTTATTGTACAGAATTTTTAATTGATAAAAAAAGTCCGGAAGTAAATGTTGACCGTTTTAAAAACACGATTTCAAAAATAGGCGACTGTATGGTAGTCATTGAGGATTTTGACGTGGTAAAAGTACATATTCATACCGATAATCCGGGTATTGTTATACAAAACGCGCTTAAAATAGGCAGCCTTAACGATATAAAAATAGATAATATGCGCTATCAGCACAACGAGAAAATTATAAAAAACGCGGAAGAAATTACAAAAAACAAAAAAGAATCAAAGCCGAAAGAACCGCCGAAGCCTTATGCCATAATTGCGGTTTCGGCAGGCGAAGGATATTCGGAAATTATGAGAGAGCTTGGCGTAAGTGAAATAATTGAGGGCGGTCAGACCATGAATCCGAGTGCGGGAGATATTCTTGAAGCCATAAACAAAGCTAATGCCGAGACAGTTTATATTCTTCCAAACAACAAGAATATTATTATGGCGGCGCAGAGCGCAAAAGAAATGGCAAAATGCGAGGTACGCGTCATAGGAACAACCTCCGTGCCGCAGGGTATTTCCGCAATGCTTGGCTTCTCGGCGGAAGCTGACGCGGATATAAACGAGGCGGCAATGCTTTCTATGGCGGAGGGAGTTTCGGCGGGAAGCGTTACTTATGCCGTAAGGGATAGTGAAAATAACGGTATAAAGATAAAAAAAGATGATATTATCGGGCTTACGGATGCGGGAATAGTCGCAAGCGGCAAGGATATTAACGATATTGCCGTCGCGGTGTGCGAAAGCATTGTAAATGAGGATACGGGACTTTTAACCGTATATTACGGTGATGAAATCAGCGAAGAAACAGCGGAAAAGCTTGAAGAAGCTCTGAATGAAAAATTTAAAGATTTTGATATTTCAATTCAGTACGGCGGTCAGCCGATATATTATTATAACATTGCGGCGGAGGAATGAAAAAGATGGATTGTAAGATTGTCGCGGCAACAAACAATAAAAACAAGCTTCGTGAGTTTAAGGAAATTCTGTCGCCGCTCGGTTATCAGATTATCAGTCTGAAAGATTTGGGACTCGATATTGAAGTTGAAGAAACGGGCGCAACCTTTGAGGAAAATTCGTTGATTAAGGCAAAGGCAGTTTTAAAAGCTGCGGGTATGGCAGCGCTTGCGGACGATTCGGGGCTTATGGTTGACGCTTTGAACGGTGAGCCGGGCATATATTCGGCAAGATACTGCGAAGGCACCGACGCCGACAGAATTAATTTTTTGCTTGAGAAAATGAAGGACGTTCCCGACGAAGAACGTACTGCGCGTTTTGTTTCTGCAATAACTCTTATGTTTACGGACGGCGATGTTGTTACGGCAAAGGGAACGTGCGAGGGTAAAATCGCGAAAGCTCCGTCGGGGACAAACGGTTTCGGTTACGACCCTGTATTTTATGTCGAAAGCTATGGCAAAACTTTTGCGGAGCTTTCGGCGGAGCAAAAAAACCTTATAAGTCACAGAGGTAACGCGTTGTCTGAGCTTCAAAAGCAACTTATTTAAAAAATACACAATATTGAATATATATTAATTGCACATTTTGTAAAATACGCCAAAAATGAAGAAAATAGTTAAAACAGCTTGAATTTTTATTCATTTTGGTGTATAATTATTACATAAATTAATTTTTGGAGGAGTTAAAATGGATAAAAGCAAAATAAAAAAAGTAGTGCTCGCTTATTCGGGTGGGCTTGATACGTCAATTATAATTCCGTGGCTCAAAGAAAACTACAATAACTGTGAAGTTATTGCCGTTTCGGGTAACGTAGGTCAGGCGGACGAGCTTGAAGGACTTGAGGAAAAAGCGTTAAAGACAGGAGCTTCAAAGCTTTATATAGAGGATTTGACCGACGAGTTTGTAAACGATTATATCATACCGACCGTTCAGGCGGGCGCAAAATATGAGGAATATATGCTCGGCACATCGTTTGCGCGTCCCATTATTGCGAAAAGGCTTGCCGAAATCGCGGTAAAAGAGGGCGCGGACGCTATTTGTCACGGCTGTACGGGGAAAGGCAATGACCAGGTGCGTTTTGAGCTTGCGATAAAGGCTTTTGCGCCGGATATGCCTATTATCGCGCCATGGAGAGAATGGAGCATTAAATCACGTGAGGAAGAAATCGAGTATGCCGAAGCGCATAATATTCCTCTTAAAATTACCCGTGAAACAAATTATTCAAAAGACAAAAATCTTTGGCATTTATCACACGAAGGGCTTGACCTTGAAGATGCGGGAAACGAGCCGCTTTACGAGAAAGACGGCTTTCTTGAAATGGGAGTTTCACCCATTAAAGCGCCCGATAAGCCCACGTATATAACAATAGATTTTGAAAAGGGCGCGCCGGTTGCGCTAAATGGCGAAAAGCTTTCCGCAAAAGATATAATTCTTAAGCTTAATGAGCTGGGCGGAGCAAACGGAATAGGACTTCTCGATATTGTTGAAAACCGTCTTGTGGGTATGAAATGCAGGGGCGTATATGAAACTCCGGGCGGAGAAATATTATATTTTGCGCATAATTATCTTGAAACAATTTGTCTTGACAAAATGACGGCGCATAAAAAGCAGGAGCTTGCCGTGACTTTTGCGGAGCTTGTATATAACGGACAGTGGTACACGCCGCTTCGTGAGGCTCTTTCGGCTTTTGTAGAAAAAACACAGGAGCACGTAACGGGTAAAGTAAAGCTTAAACTTTACAAGGGTAATATTATAAAAGCGGGTGTTTGGAGCGAATGGTCGCTTTATTCGGAAGAAATAGCAACCTTCGGTGAAGACGAGGTTTATAATCAGGCGGATTCCGCGGGCTTCATTAATCTGTACGGGCTTCCTATAAAGGTTCAGGCACAGGTAAATAAAAAAAATTCGGACACTGCTCGGTTTTAAAAGGCAAATTTTTAAAGTGGATATGTTAAAATTCTTAAAAATACGTCGGTATTTCTAAGAATTTTGCTTTGTGTTATAAGAAAATTTGTAAAAACAATTCGTTATACGGAATATGCCACAAAAGAGGTTTTTGCAGAAATATGGTGCAAGTTTGCTGATGCAAAAAGCCATTAGGTGTATAAAAAGCCTTTTTCTCATATTTTAGGCAGGTTCGGATTTAAAAAATACTGCATACACATTTAGTATTATATTTAGAATAAAAACGCTGAAGTGGTTTTTAGCGGTAAATATTGAAAATCAGGTGATTATAATGAATTACTATACTTCTATCATTCTTTTATGTTGGCTTTCTTTAATTGCACTCAGTGTTCTTGTGTGGGAAAATAATCGCCTTGGAAAAAAGGAAAAGAAAACTTTATATATAACCTATATTCTGGTTGCTTTGGCTGCGCTGATGGAGTGGTTGGGAATTCGGCTTAACGGTAATGTCACAACGCCCGTGTGGATGCTCCGTGCAGTTAAATGTGGGGATTATGTCCTAACGCCTATTGCAGGTGGTACGTTGGTAGGTCACTTTAAAGGTCGTAGCATCTGGAAAAAACTGATTTGCGGTGTTCTTGCAGCTAATACGGTGTTTCAGTTTATCGCAGCCTTTACCGGATGGGTGTTGAACATTGATGCGCAAAATCATTATTTTCACGGATCGCTGTATGTTGTTTATGTAGCTTTTTATATTCTTTTGATAATCTTAATCGCAATTGAGTTTATTACTTACGGACGTTGCTTTCGCAGGCAGAACAGAACATCACTTTACTCTATTTTGTCTCTCGTGATTGTAGGAATTTTAATGCAGGAACTGTTAGGGAGTGAATACAGGACTGCTTATTTGGGATTGACTTTGGGAATGGCGATGATGTTTATTCACATTACTGAGTTTTCTCAACTTACATCGGACGATATGATCCAAGAACAGCGAGTTGTAATCACTACGGACGCAATGACCGGGGTGTCGAGTCGATATGCATATGCAAAGGCGCTGAAAGATTTGGATTTCTCGGCATCTTTCTCTGCGTGTTTAACGGTTTTTTCTATAGATATCAACGGCTTAAAATCTGTCAATGACGCACTGGGGCATGCAGCGGGGGATGAGTTAATTTGCGCCGCAGCTGACTGTATCAAGAAGACATTTGAATCGAATGGTATATGTTATCGTGTCGGAGGAGACGAGTTTATTGTACTTTCAGAAATGGATAAGGAGCAGGCTCAGAAGGCAATATTACAGTTAAAGAAAAATGCCGCGGCATGGCATGGAGAAAAAGTCGGAGCATTGCATTTGGCGGTAGGCTTTGCAGCAAAAATTGACTACCCCGATCTTTCCGGTGAGAAGCTTGTTTCTGTGGCAGACAGAGAAATGTATAAGGAGAAAAAAATTTATTATAGGACAATGGGTATAGATAACCGCTTATAAATGCATTTGCTTATGAAAAACAACCGCTACAAACTTTTTTGAGATTTTGAGCGTATTTAAGTTATTTTGCTTATTTAGAAAATAAGTTGTTTTTAAGTGGGGATGTGACAAAAATATTTTATTTTTTCACATCCCCATTTTTTTAAAAAATAGACTTGACATATTTCATCAGTTATTTTATAATTTATATATAGACATTTACGTTAGGAGAATAGTATGAAAAAGGAAATAATATCAGTACTTATACTTTTATCGGTTTTCAGCGCTTTTACAGGCTGCGGTAAAAAGACCGAGGAGGTTGCGGAGGTTAAGGAAAAAATTGAAAAGGTTGAGGAAGAAAAGCCGGAAGAGATAAGTGAATTTTATAAATTAATGCAAACGGACAGCCGTCCCATTGCCGTAATGATAGATAACGACGAGGCGAAAGCGCGTCCGCAGCTTGGTCTTGAAAGCGCTTATCTTGTTTATGAAATGACAGTAGAAGGCGGAGCTACAAGGTTTATGGCGCTTTTTAAGGAAGCGGAGCTTGAAAAAATCGGTCCCGTGCGTTCCTCAAGACATTATTTTCTTGATTATGTTATTGAAAACGACGCAATTTATGTTCATGCCGGCTGGAGCAATCAGGCGGCACAGGAAATATCGTCAAGAAAAATAAACAATATTAACGGGCTGTATGAAAATATTTTCTGGAGAGATTATACGTACGACAAAACGTGGCACAACCTTTATACGGGGCTTGATAAGGCGAAGGAGCTTGCCGAAAAGAAAGGCTACAGGCTTAAATCCGATGAGAAAACGTTTAAATATTATAAAACTGATATTGTACCCGAAGGCAAGGACGGCAGGGCGCTTGATATTCCATATACAAATTTTTACAAGGTACGGTTTGAATATGATGAAAATGAGCATATGTACAGACGTTTTGTAAACGGAGCGCCTCATATGTCCCAGACCGGAGAAGGGTTGAGCGCAAAAAACATAATTGTATATGCGCTTGAAGATGTTCCGTTAAATGATGGTATTTACGCTCCGAGAAGAGATATTCTGAATGTTGGCAGCGGGGAAGGCTGGTATTTGACCGAAGGAAAGGCGCTGCCTATAAAATGGACAAAAAAAGACCGTTCGGCAAAAACCGAATATACGCTTGAAAATGGGAAAGAGCTTATACTCAATCCCGGTAACACATACATACAAATAGCAACAAAATTAACAGGCTATAAGGTCGATTTTGGAGAAAGCGAACAATAATCGGAAAAAAAATTTTAATTGCGGTACATTTGGCAATATATTGCAGCATATGTACCGCAATTAAAAATGATTGGGGGCTATTTAAGTGTATATTTTGCGGGAATTTCGAGAGTTTGACCCGCGTAAACCTCGGAACTGTTAAGCTTGTTTTGCTTGATAATATCATTTACAATTACACGGGTATCGGTTTTGCCGCCTTCAATCTCCTGCGCGATTGACCAAAGTGTATCGCCGCTCAATACTGTGACGGTTTCGCACTGCTCGTATGCGGATAATGCAGAGTTATCCTTGTTGAGCACCGTCATTGTACCGAATACACAGCTGAAAATTAAAAACGCTGACAGCAAAAACTTAACAATATTAAACTTTATTCTTTTTTTGTTAGAGTGAATAATAACTACCATATCATACACAACCTTTCAAAAATCAAATGCGAAAATCTGTTCTCCGAACTTTTGTTCTGTTTTAATTATAACAGAACATTTGTTCTTTGTCAAGTGTTTTTTGAAATTTTTTTAAAAAAAATAGAACAAATGTTTGACAAACTCCAAAAAATGTGGTAAAATATACCTGTCAAGTAAAAAAAGAGAGGGAGATTATGCGATATGTCAAGAAAAAATGAAAGTATGAAAACAGACATTCTTAATTATATTGCCGAACATACCGAGCAGTACGGCTATCCGCCTTCTGTTCGTGAAATTTGTACGAAAGTAGGTTTAAGCTCACCGTCAACCGTACACGGTTATCTCGCACGTATGGAAAAGGAAGGGCTTATTGAAAGGGATTCCACAAAAACGAGAGCCATAAGAGTAAAAAATGAAGACTCAAAAATAAAAAATGTCAGTAAAAAAGTTATAGATAAATCGGAAATCGGCGTTGAAGAATACATTGAAGTGCCTGTTGTCGGCAATGTCGCGGCAGGTATGCCCATAACGGCGCAGGAACAGGTTACGGATGTTTTTCCGCTTCCGTCACGTTTCACGAAAAAATCCGCCGAAACATTTATGCTTAAAGTTAAAGGCGACAGTATGATAAACGCCGGTATTTTTGACGGCGACCTTGTAATCGTTTCAAGGCAGGAAACTGCTTCAAACGGCGAAATTGTGGTTGCGCTTGTTGATGACAGCGCAACGGTTAAGACCTTTTATAATGATAACGGCGTTATCAGGCTTCAGCCGGAAAACGACAGTATGGAGCCTATTTATCCCGAAAATATTTCTGTTATCGGAAAAGTTATCGGTCTTTTCAGAACTATGTAATTTATATCCGCGGAGGGATTTTAATTGGCAAATTTTAAAGCATTTTTAAAAAGAAAAAATATTGAGTTTTCGGTCAAACGTTATGGAATTGACGCGCTCAGCGCAATGGCGCAGGGGCTTTTTGCGTCACTTCTTATAGGCACCATTATTTCAACGCTCGGCACTCAGCTTAAAATTGAAATTTTAAATACAATAGGCTCGTACGCGAAAGCGGCAACGGGTCCCGCAATGGCTGTTTCGGTTGCGCTTGCTCTTAAAGCGCCGCCGCTTGTACTCTTTTCGATGGTTGCGGTCGGTATATCGGCTAATGAGCTTGGAGGTGCGGGCGGTCCGCTTGCCGTTCTTTTTGTGTCAATAATCGCTTCCGAATTTGGTAAAGCGGTTAGCAAAGAAACAAAAATTGATATTATCGTTACACCGTTTATTACAATAGCGGCAGGAGTTTTGCTTTCGGTAAGCTGCGCTCCGTATATAGGCAAAGCGGCAAGCTGGGTTGGAAATATAATTATGTGGGCAACGGAACAGCAGCCGTTTTTAATGGGGATACTTGTTTCGGCTACCGTCGGTATTGCTCTTACCCTTCCCATAAGCTCCGCCGCAATATGCGCGGCGTTAAGCCTTACCGGTCTCGCGGGCGGGGCTGCTCTTGCAGGCTGCTGCGCGCAAATGGTAGGCTTTGCGGTTATGAGCTTTAAGGAAAATAAATGGGGCGGGCTTTTGTCGCAGGGAATAGGAACAAGTATGCTGCAAATGGGCAATATTGTGAAAAACCCAAAAATATGGATTGCTCCGATAGTTACTTCTGCGATAACGGGTCCGGTTGCCACCTGTATTTTTAAATTAAAAATGAACGGCGCGGCAATTGCTTCAGGTATGGGAACCTGCGGGCTTGTCGGACAGATAGGCGTTTATACCGGCTGGGTTAATGATATTGCAAACGGCAGCAAAGCCGCCATAACGGCTTTCGACTGGATAGGGCTTGTTATGATATCATTTATTTTGCCTGCGGTGCTTACATATATTTTTGGTGAAATATCAAGAAAAATCGGCTGGATAAAGGAAAATGACTTGAAGCTTGATGTGTAAACGGTTTTTAGCTTGAAACAGTATAATAAAATGGGCTGTAACAAAAAGATTTCATTTTGTTGCAGCCCATTGATATTATTGAAAAAAACCGAAACGGCTTAAAACAAAGCCTTTACAAAGTCATCAGCGTTAAAATCCTGCATATCGTCAATGCCTTCTCCCACGCCTATATATTTTACGGGAAGCCGCTGTTCGTTGCATATCGCGATAACAACGCCGCCCTTTGCCGTACCGTCAAGCTTTGTTAAAATAATGCCGTCAATTTCGGCAATTTCTCCAAAAAGCTTTGCCTGTGAAAGCGCGTTTTGCCCTGTTGTGGCGTCAAGTACAAGAAGTGTTTGTTTTGAAGCGTCGGGCGCTTCGCGGTCAACAATTTTAAGGATTTTTTTAAGCTCCTCCATAAGATTTTTCTTGTTATGAAGCCTGCCTGCGGTATCTACAATAAGTACATCGGCATTTCTTGCCTTTGCGGCGGATACAGCGTCAAAAACAACCGAACCGGGGTCGGAGCCTTCATCGTGCTTTATTATATCGACACCGGAGCGCTCAGCCCACACCATAAGCTGGTCGATTGCCGCGGCTCTGAAAGTATCTGCCGCGGCAAGCATAACTTTTTTTCCTTCGCTTTTAAACTTGTTCGCGAGCTTGCCGATAGAGGTTGTTTTGCCTACGCCGTTTACGCCTATAACCAAAATAACTTTAAGACCGCTTCGGTTTTCATCTTCTGAAATATTTTCATTCATAAGCTCGGCAATTATTTCGCGAAGCTTTACGGAAAGCTCCTCGCTTTCCGTGATTTTTTCTTTTTTCGCGGCGTCACGCAGTCTGTCTATTATTTCAACCGAGGTTTGTACGCCGACATCCGCTTCAATAAGCGCTTCTTCAAGCTCATCAAAAAGCTCATCGTCAACCCTTTTAAAAACCTTCAAAACGCCGTCAACCTTTTCGTTAAACGAATCCTTTGTTTTTTTAAGCCCTTCTTTAAGTTTATCAAAAAATCCCATTTTCCAAAAATCCTTTCTATTCCTTATAATTATCAAGCTCAAGGGATAAAAGCTTTGTTATTCCTTTTTCCTGCATTGTTACGCCGTAAAGCGTGTCCGCAACCTCCATTGTACCTTTTCGGTGTGTGATGAGGATAAACTGCGTTCCTGCGGAAAACTTTTTCAGATAATCGGCGTATCTGAATACGTTTACATCATCAAGCGCCGCTTCAATTTCGTCAAATATACAGAAATATGTAGGCTTGATTTTAAGTATCGCGAATATAAGCGCGATTGCCGTAAACGCCTTTTCGCCGCCCGACAGGAGCGTTATGCTCTGAAGCTTTTTGCCGGGAGGCTGAACGTCGATTTCTACGCCGCTGCCGAGAATATCATCGGGGTCGGAAAGCCTGATTTCCGCCTTACCGCCGCCAAACAAATCCGAAAAAGTTTCGCCGAAGGTTTTGTTCAGCTTTTTAAAATTATCTTCAAACATTTCCGTCATTACCGTTGTCATTTCCGAAATAAGGTTGTTAAGACCGGCTTTGGCGGTTTCAAGGTCATTTTTTTGTGAAGATAAAAAGTCGTGCCGTTCCTTTTGCACAGCATATTCCTCTATGCTGTCAACATTGACGCTTCCGAGCGAGCGTATGCCCGCTTTTGTCTGTGAAAGCTGTTTTCCGGCTTCGGTGGCGGAACCTATATCTTCACGCAGGGCGTCGGCAGTTGAATATGTAAGCTCATATTCCTCCCACATTTTTGATACAATATCCTCACGCGTTTCTTCAAGGCGCTGCTTTGAGCTTTCAACTCTTGCAAGCTCTTCGCGGAGCTTATATATGTTTTCTTTTATTTCTTTGATTTCATTTTCCTTTTTTTCAATTTCTTTTTCATCATTTTCACGCTGAAGGCTTAATTTATCAACATTACCTTCTCCGCTTGCGGTTGCCGCTTTTAGCTCATCAAGCTTTTCTTCATATAAAGTGATGTTTGCTTTATATTTTTCTATATCATCGGCAAGAGAGGTCTTGTGAATAGATTTATTTGATACTTCTATTTCGGTTGAAATCACAAGGTTTTCGGAGTTTTGAAGCATAAGCTTTGCCGATTCAATATCCTTTAACGAAACCGCGCTTTCCGTTCTTGCCTGTCCGAGTTTTTCGGTGATATCCGCAAGCCTTGCGGAATATGCGGCGGTATCATTTTCAAGATTTATGATATCGTTTTCGGTAGCTTCAATTTCAAGCTGCAAATTCTTATTGCCCGAAAGTATATCTTCGTTCGCGGAATTTGTATTTTCAATGGCGTCATTAACTTTTTCTGCGTCTTTTTCAAGCGCGGCGATATGCGTATTTTCAGAGTTTAACGAAAGCTTAAGATTTTCAAGCTGTGTTTTTCCCGAAAGCAATTCTGACTGGCTTTGCCACATATCTTCACGCGCGCTGTCGTAAGCGTTCTGCGTTTCGGAGATTTGTTTATTAATACCTTCAAGTTCAGTTAAAATAACTTTACGTTTCTCTGCAATTTCGCCGAGCCGTTTTGATATACGCTCGATTTCGGCGTTTCGGGAGAGCGCGTAAGAGCTTCCTTTTGACTGACCGCCCGATACCGAGCCGCCGACGCTTAACACTTCTCCTTCAGTTGTTACGATTTTAAATTTATATGAGTTTTTGCGCGCGAGCGCAATAGCGTTATCAATATTATCAACCACGACCGCTTTACCTATTCTGGAATTTAAAATCTCTCTGAATTTATTGTCACAGCGGACAAGCTCGGACGCGATGCCGATATACCCTTTTTCCTTCTTTATTCCCGAAACATCAAGTGTTTCTCCTTTGACCGAGGAAATGGGGAGAAAGGTAGCCCTGCCGGATTTTGTCATTTTAAGAAATTCAATGGCATATTTAGCATCTTCTTCACTTTCGGTTACAATGTGATTGAGTGCTCCGCCGAGAGCCGCTTCAACAGCAGTTACATATTTTTGTTCTGTAGTTATAAGCTGTGAAAGAGGGCCGTAAATCGCCGCGTTTTTAAGACTGCCGCTTTTTGCCTCGTTCATAATGCTTTTTACGCTGTAGGGATACCCTTCAAACGAATTTTCAAGCGACTCAAGAGTAATTTTTTTATGCTGAAGCGATTGTTCCTCAACGGTGAGCTCATCGGATTCCGCATTTTTTTCCGAAAAATTGTTTTTAAGATATCCGAGTTTTTCGGATATTTCAGAAGCGGTTTCCTTGCTTTTTTTTGCGGATTCCACGATTTTGCGTAAGGTTTCGGCAAGACTGTCAATATCTTTTTCAAGCTGAAGCCTTTTTGTTATAGCTGCCGATTTTTCGGATAAAATATCGGTCAGCCTTTCACGCAGGGATTCAAAATAGCTTTCGCTGCTTTCAACCTTTGCGGAGTTTGTTGAAAGCTCCGTTTGTTTTTCGGAAAGCTTTTCGCGCTTTTCACGCAAAAGATTGTTCATTTCAAGAAGCTTTTCGGAAACCGTTTTTTGTTCTTCTTCAAGAGCGGACAGCGTAAGCTCCGTTTCCTTGTGTTTTTCGTTAAGAGAAAGATTTTCCTCTTTTTTTGAAACAATTTCGGCTTTTAATTCTGTGATACGCTGTTTGTGGAGCGTTATCTCGCCTTCAAGACGCAAAATATCTTTTTTGTGATTTTCTATATTGCTGCGTGTCAGCTCAATTTCACCGAGAATACGTGTAATTTCGTTTTTGCCCGCGTATATGCCCGCGCGGCTTTCGTCAATAAGACCTTCAAGATTGCGGTACGCTTCTTTTTTCTGTATCAGCGCGGTTTCTTCGGCTTTCTCTTTAGCTTCAAGCTCGGATTTTTGTTTCAAAGCAGTCCCGAAGGTCTGCTCAATTTTCGCAAGCTGCTCGTCATATGAATCGAGAGTACGGAGCCAGAGATTAATTTCAAGCTTTTTCTGAACCTCACGGAGCTGCAAATATTTTCTTGCTTTTTTTGCCTGATGTTCAAGGGGAGTAAGATTATTGGTGATTTCTGTTAAAATATCGTTAATACGCAGAAGATTATCATTTGTCTGCGCAAGCTTTCTTTCGGCTTCTTCCTTTTTATAGCGGTATTTTGTGATATTTGCGGCCTCGTCAAAAATGTGCCGTCTGTCCTCGGATTTCGCGCTCAGTATTTCGTCAATTTTTCCCTGTCCTATTATGGAATAGCCGTCCCTGCCGAGACCTGTATCCATAAAAAGCTCATGAATGTCTTTGAGGCGGCAGACAGCTTTGTTTATCATATATTCGCTTTCGCCGGAACGATAAACGCGCCGTGAAACGGTAATTTCATCAAAATCCATATTAAGGCTTCTGTCGGTATTGTCAATAACAATTGCGACCTCCGCGTATGCCATTGGAGAACGCTTGTCGGTTCCGTTGAAAATGACATCTTCCATTTTGCTTCCGCGGAGCGATTTCGCGCTCATTTCACCCATAACCCATCGCATGGCGTCGGATATATTGCTTTTGCCGCTGCCGTTCGGACCGACAACGGCGGTAACACCGTCAACAAAATCAAGCTTCGTTTTATCCGCAAACGATTTAAAACCGTGAAGCTGAAGCGATTTGAAATACAAAAAAATCACCACCGAATTTTACTGCAAATAATTGTTACATATAATAATTATAACACAAAAAGTAAAATTTTACAAGGCTGAAAAGGAAACATTTTTTATAAAAAAATAAAAAAATACTTGACTTTATTAAATTAAAGTGGTAAAATGGTAAAGTAAAAATAAATTTTGGAGGAATTAACAATGAAAAAATTATTAACGCTTTTACTTGGGCTTGTTCTTGCAATGACATTATTTACAGCTTGCGGTAATAAACCCATCGAGGATTCAAATGCAGATATTCAGAATGAGAAAGCTGTAAAGCTGGACAGTGAATATATTAAAGAAAAAGGCAAGCTTATTGTCGGCATAACCGATTTTGAACCTATGGATTATAAAGAAGCGGGCGATGAATGGATAGGCTTTGACGCTGATATGGCAAAGGCTTTTGCAGGAAAGCTTGGCGTTGATATCGAGTTTGTTGAAATTGACTGGGATACAAAAATTATGGAGCTTAACAACAAGAGCATTGACTGTGTGTGGAACGGTATGACTCTTACGGATGAGGTTAAATCATCAATGGAATGTTCGGAACCGTATTGCAACAATGCGCAGATAGTTGTTGTTCCGGCAGATAAGGCTGCAGAATACGCAAACAACAATTTGTGGGATAAATTGCAGTACGCTGTTGAAGCAGGCTCGGCAGGCAAAGAGGTCGCGGAAGAAAAGGGTTACAGCGTAACCGAAGTTAAAGACCAAGCGACCGCGCTTATGGAAGTGGCTTCAGGTACAAGCGACGCAGCTGTCATTGATTCTCTTATGGCAGCGGCAATGGTAGGCGAAGGTACAGGCTATAGCCAGCTTACCTATACAATTGAGCTTAACAGCGAAGAATACGGCGTTGGATTCAGAAAAGGTTCTGACCTTGCCGAAAAGCTTAATGAATTCTTTAAAGAATCGTATGAAAACGGCAGTCTCAGAGAATGTGCCGAAAAATATAAGGTGCAGGCTGCTCTTATTGAAAAGTAAATTGCAGAAAAGTAACATAAACGGAGAGTGCTTTCCCGCTCTCCGTTTATGTCGTTTTTTAAATTTAAAATGTGGGAGTTACTATGAAAGAAGCAATAAAAATTTTTACCGAGCAGTTTCCGGTAGTTTTCAGCGCTTTAAATATCGGCTTTTTGCAGACACTAAAGCTTTTTTTTACAACGCTTTTGTGCGCGATTCCGCTTGGGCTTATAATCTCTTTTGGCTCAATGTCAAAATTTAAACCGTTAAGCGCCTTTACAAAAGTTATTGTATGGATTATAAGAGGCTCGCCTCTTATGATACAGCTTCTTATTGTATATTTTTTCCCGGGGCTTGTTCTGCATAAAAATATATGGGGTATGGGCGAAGCGGGAAGGTTTATGGCAGCAACCGTAGCGTTTACGCTAAATTACGCCTGCTATTTTTCGGAAATATACAGAGGCGGCATACAGAGCGTGCCTGTCGGACAGCAGGAAGCGGGAAAAGTGCTTGGGCTTTCCGGCACTCAGATATTCTTTAAAATTACCCTTTTGCAGATGATTAAGCGGATTGTGCCGCCTATGTCAAATGAAATAATAACGCTTGTAAAGGACACCTCGCTTGCGCGAATTATTGCGCTTCAGGAAATAATCTGGGCGGGGCAGGCGTTTATGAAAGGCTCAAAAGGTATTTCGGGAGCGATATGGCCGTTGTTTTTCACGGGAATATATTATCTTGCATTCAGCGGTTTTTTAACCGTACTGTTCGGCAAAATTGAAAAGAAGCTTGATTATTTCAAAAATTAACTGAAAAATCGGCGGAACGGAGAGGTTATGGCATTACTTGAAGTTAAAAATATACATAAAAAATTCGGCAAAACAGAGGTTTTGAGAGGGATAGATTTTTCTCTTGAAAAGGGCGAGGTTTTGTCAATTATCGGTTCATCGGGAAGCGGAAAAACAACGCTTTTAAGATGTCTTAATTTTCTGGAAACTCCCGAAACCGGAACAATAAGTGTAGGAAATAAGGTTTTGTTTGACGGTGAAAGCGCGAAAAAACTTTCCGATGATGAAATCAGGGAAAAAAGGCTGCATTTCGGTCTGGTTTTTCAATCGTTTAACCTTTTTCCGCAGTACAGCGTGCTTGAAAATGTAACGCTTGCGCCGGCAGTGCTTAAAAAAGATACAAATGAAGAAATTAAGAAAAACGCGCTTGAACTTATCGAAAGAGTAGGGCTTTCGGACAAGGCAAATAATTACCCATGCGAGCTTTCGGGCGGGCAGCAGCAACGTGTCGCAATTGCGAGAGCGCTTGCTTTAAAGCCCGATATACTGTGCTTTGATGAGCCGACTTCGGCACTTGACCCGGAGCTTACAGGCGAGGTTTTAAACGTAATAAAAAGCCTTAAAAGCAGTGACAGCACAATGATTGTCGTAACGCATGAAATGGAGTTCGCGAAAAATGTTTCGGATAAGGTCATTTTTATGGCGGACGGCGTAATAATTGAGCAGGGAACAAGCGAGGACGTTTTTGATAATCCGAAATCCGAAAGAGTAAAAGCTTTTTTAAGCAAGATAAAAAAATAGAGGCGAACGATGCGGGCATCGTTCCGCGTTAGTAAAAAACCACCCGTTAAGGAAAAACCTTTTCGGGTGGAAATTATTTAATCTGTCATATATCTGTCGAGCCTTTTTATGTTAAGCGCCCTTAGCCTGATGGCGCCAATTTGAACTACGGTTTATTTAGGCAAATTTATGCCGATACTGTGTCAAATGCCTTGCAAATACGAAGTAACACACTGCGGCATTTTCCTTGTCTCGACATAAATTTGCACGAAATAAACTCCGCAGGACTTTAAACTATGAGATTTCAGTCGATTTTTGCCGCAGAGAGCGAAGATGGGCTGGCGCCCATCAAGACCGATAAGGTGAAAAGCGGCGAAATATCGACGTTTAAAGCGTGTTCAAATTAGCGCCGTCAGGCTATGCCCTCTTTACTGTAAGGCGGATATTTGTAATCAATCTGTCGGTTTATGTTTTCGGTAGTAACATTAAAGGGGAATTTAATGCCGTAATCATCACAACCTGTATAAATATCATCAATTTTACCGTCAGAGTCCAGATCCATATCGCACATTGTTTCGTAAAGCTCGCTCACAAGACCCAGAAGCGTGTTTTCAACATCAATTACAGGGGTTTCTATGCCTTTGTTTTTCTGTATTGCAACTTCCTTTTCAATTATAGCTTTTTTTAAATTGTATATCATTTTCGTATCTCCTTTTCGTTTTAATAAAAAAACGCAGCACAAGGTGCTGCGCAAAAAAACACAACTTCTAAACACTTTGAATTGAGATACAAAAATGCTTTCTTAACTGTTCTTAATTTATTAATACACAGCAATTAACCCAGAGTTGTGTCTTTTTAAAGATACTTACCGGTTAATTGCCCGTATTTGAATACAATATATCTACACGTATAGTTATAGACAGTGTTTTTTTAATTAAGAACAGCAAAAAATAATATTAAGTTGTCAAAAAGCAATTTTTGTATCTCAGCTTTATTTTACCATAAAATTTTAATTTTGTAAAGACTAAAATTGAATTTTATACAAAAAATCGTTCGACATATTCTGATAAAAAATAGCAGATAAGAAATTGAAGATAACAAATTTTATTTGCAAAAAAATAGCGAAAATAATGTTTTTTATATTGATTTTATGACGTTTTTGTGGTATGATATATATGTGGATTTTTAGGCAAAACGGAATTGACTGTGCGAAAGGAAGGTTTTTTAATGGCTGTAAGCTTAAATCCCGATAAAGAAATAGTTAAAACCATAAAAGAAGGGCTTAAAAAGAAGGGCGGATATTGCCCGTGCAGACTTGCGAAAACTCCTGAAAATAAGTGTATGTGCAAGGAGTTTCGCGAACAGATTGCGGACCCCGATTTTGAAGGCTTTTGCCATTGCAGGCTTTATTATAAGTCAAAAGATTGAGGAGGAAGAATACTCTTGAAAAAAACATTTGCTTTTTTATTTTTAATATTATCTTTAACCGCCCGTGTTTTTGCCGAAAATGTTGTCGTGAACGGGCAGGATGTCGGAGAATCCGTTATGATAGGCGATAGGGTTTATGTGCCGCTCAGAAGCGTGGGTGAAACAATGGGCGCGCAGGTTACCTGGGACGACAGCACAAAAACGGCGTATGTAAACGGCGGTATATACGAAAATATTCCGAAGATAGTTGAAGAAGCTTCCGAATATACCGTCGGAGTTATCGGTCGTTACAGTGACGAGAAGGGCAATGAAGGCGTTGCGTACGGAAGCGGCTTTGTTATAAGCAGTGACGGAAATATTTTAACAAATGCTCACGTGGTTTCGGAAATGAAGCGCATACTTGTTGTTATGAATGACGGAAACGGCTATGAGGCTTTTCTTAAAAACATTGATAAAGAGGCGGATATTGCTCTTTTAACAATTGAGAAAACAGGGCTTAAGCACGCAAGGCTTGCCGATATGAGCAGTGTTGCGCCCGGGCAGACGGTTGTCGCGATAGGCGCGCCGATTTCTTTTTCGCTGCGTAATTCCGCAACAATAGGAATAATCAGCGGGCTTAACAGAAACAGAAGCAATTGCTATCGCCTTATTCAGAGCGACGCAACTTTAAATCATGGCAACAGCGGCGGTCCGCTTATAAATATGAACGGTGAGGTTGTCGGTATGGGAACGCAGGGTATAGTAGGAGTCGGCGTTTCGGGGCTTTATTTTTCCGTTACGGCAGATACGCTTAAATATGCGCTCGCTCAGTTTGAAAAGTACGGCAGAATAAGGCGGCCGACGCTCGGAACAACACTTTCGGAAAGCTGGCTTGCGGAATACGACCTTCCGTCTGATACAGGTCTTGAAATTAAGGATATTAAAAAGGGCTCCGCCGCCGAAAAAGCCGGACTTGAGATAGGAGAGGCCATTGTTGCCGTGGGAGACGTATATCTTAATACTATTATTGATTTAAACGAGGCTTTAAAGTCGTATTTGCCCGGAGACAGCATACCTCTTAAAATAAAAAAGGGCAATTCGGTGTTCACGGTTAATGTTGTGGCAGATTAAGAGACGTAAGGTCAGAAAGGAAAAACAAAATGAAAAAAATTATTTTGATATTTATATGCGCTCTTATTTTGCCGCAAGCCGTTTTTGCTGAAGCCTTTACATCGGCGGAGCTTTCATTTCAGCTTGGTAGCTATATTGCGATTATAAACGGTGAAAGCGTTCCGGTTGAGGCTCCGTTTTTGTCGGAAAGCGGTGTAACTCTTGTGCCGATAGAAGCTGTTTCACAAGCTTTTGACAGTCTTGATAAAAATGATTATAAAATTGTTAATAACGGCAGTAAGCTTGAGTTTTTCGAGGATAGTGATGTTGCGGTTGTAAACGGAGAGAACGAGACAATGCCTGTGGGAACCGTTAAAGTAAACGGAAGCCTTATGATACCTGTTCGCTTTGTTTGCGACAAGTTAAATGCGCTCATTGAATATGATGACGCGACCTGTAAAATAAATATAAAAAAATCAGCCGATTTTTCGGAAATATTTGAAAAATCCGTTTCGGGATATTGGTGCGATAAGGATTACGGCTGGATGATAAAGCTGCCGAATGATTATGATTTTATTTCAAACGAATATGACGGCTCACAGACAAATTTTGCCAACGCCGAGTTTGACAAAGCAGTTACCGTTTATGTTGACAAAAATCCGTTTCAGAACATTAATCAGGCAAGACTTTATTATATCGCAATAAACAGCGGGGATATTTTGCGCAAGGAAGAAATAATTTTTTTAAGCGACGGTACACCGGCTTTTTACGCGGAATATGAAACATACTCAATGCTTTTAAGCATAAAAGGCGAATATTTTTATTTAATTGAGTTTGACACGCTTGACGCAGATACTTTCAAAATCTCGGCAAGAGAGGCGGAAAAAGCGCTTAAAAGCTTTACATTTTCGATTGACGAAACGCTTTTGCCAGAAAATATTTCAAAGCTTAATGAGGGCGGTTATGAGGTTTATACGGACAAAGAGCTTGGTTTTTCCGTGAACAGGCTTGAAAGCTGGAGCAAGCCGGAAGAATACGGAAGTAACGGGAAAATATGGTATAACCTTGCATACAGTCTTATTGATAAAGTTTACAGCGATGAGATTTTTCAGTCCGCTATGCAGGTAAGTCTTTTCAGCAAGTCGGAAGGCGATACAACACAAAGCCTTGCGGAAGCGGAAAAGGTGAGAATGATAGATAAATATAATCCGGAATGTATGTCGGAAATTACGGAAACGGCTGTTAAAAGCGGTGATTTTGACGGTACAAGGATAGAATATATAATTAATTTTGACGGACGTAAGCAAATTAATAAAACCGAATTTTTTATTGCGGGCGCTTATGTTTATGAGGCGAAATATTACGCCGTATTTACCGAAACGGCAGACGAGGAACGGCTTGGGATAAGTGAAATAGAAAAAATGTTTGACAGCATTAAGGTTAAGGGCGCGGACGAGGAAGAGCTTGGCAGTATTGTTAATACGGGCGCTTTGATTTCAGAGCCGAATTTTACGAGAATATACAACGAAAGAAAGACTTTTTCCGCGGAATTTCCTTCCACATGGAAATTTTATACGGACGCGCTTGCGATAGGCGGTTCGCCGGATAACAGCAGTATGAGCTTTGAGGTGCTTTCCGAAAAAAATATTTCAACGCTTGAGAAAGCAAAGGATAAGCTGTTTTCCGCAAAGAATTTTATATCCTCATCGCTTAAAAAGACAACTTACATAGGTAAATCCGCATATAAAATCGAGGGCAAACTACGTCTTGACAACGGTAATGTTATGCTGCTTGAAGGTTATATTTTTGTGGAAAAAGGCACTGCATATCTTGTTACCGCTTCGGTAAGAGATGTCTATGCGAGCAAAAAAAATCTTGCCACATTAGCCGATGTGCTTAAATCGTTTAAATTAAGCTGAAAGCAGGTGAACATTAAATGAACAGTCAGCAAATTGAAGCAAAAAAAGAGGAATTTGAAAAAATATTTACGGAAAATATCACCCGTGAAGGTGCGGGCAGTATTCTTGAATATCTTGAAAGTACCGATTTTTTCAGAGCTCCCGCAAGTACGAGGTTTCACGGCTCGCATCCGGGCGGGCTTCTTTTGCACAGCTTAAACGTATATTATTGTCTTAAGGATTATCTCGCAAGAGAACGCGCGAAAGAGCTTTACCGTATGGATTATTCCGATGAAACCGTTGCGGTAGTTTCTCTTTTGCATGATGTTTGCAAAGCCAATGTTTATAAAGAGAGCTTTCGTAATGTTAAAGATGAAAACGGCGTCTGGCAAAAGGTACCGTCGTATGATTTTGACGACCGTATGCCTTACGGTCACGGTGAAAAATCTGTTTACATAATAAACGGGTATATGCGTCTGAGCCGGGAAGAAGCCTTTGCAATAAGATATCATATGGGCTTTTCGGGGCTTGAAGATAAAAATACGGTGGGGCGTGTAATGGAAATGTTTCCGCTTGCTTTCGCGCTCTGTACGGCAGATATGGAAGCTACATATTATCTTGAATAATAATTAGAAAGGTTTGAAAAAAATGTACAAAATTTTAAGGAAAAAAGAATTAAACCCTACGGTTACGCTTATGGAAATTGAAGCTCCGTTTGTTGCTAAAAAAGCGCTGGCAGGGCAGTTTATTATACTCCGCGTAGATGATGAAGGCGAGAGAATACCGCTTACCGTTGCGGGTTATGACAGGGAAAAAGGAAGCGTGACAATTATTTTTCAGATTGTAGGCTCCACTACCGAAAAGCTTAACGCCAAAAAAGAAGGGGAATATATATCCGATTTTGTCGGACCTCTCGGGAAAGCGTCCGAAACGAAAGGCTTTAAAAAAGTTGCCGTAATAGGCGGCGGCGTGGGCTGCGCGATAGCATATCCGACAGCGAAACAGCTTCATGAGGACGGCGCCGAGGTTCACTCGATAGTCGGTTTCAGAAATCATGACCTTGTTATTCTGGAAGATGAGTTTAAAAAGTGCAGCGATAAGTTTGTTATGATGACTGACGACGGCTCTTACGGTGAAAAAGGGCTTGTTACGGACGCTTTAAAGAAGCTTATCGAAAGCGGTGAAAAGTATGATGAGGTTATTGCGATAGGCCCGCTTATTATGATGAAATTTGTTTGCAAGCTTACCGAGCAGTACGGTATAAAGACAATTGTAAGTATGAACCCGATTATGATTGACGGAACGGGAATGTGCGGCGGCTGCCGTCTTACCGTCGGCGGAGAGACAAAGTTTGCCTGTGTTGACGGACCCGATTTTGACGGACATAAAATTGATTTCGATGAAGCGATTGCAAGGTCGGGCGTATATAGAAATTTTGAAAGGCAAGCACATGAAAAAACTTGCAATTTGCTGAAAGGAGAATAATAAATATGGCAAATATGTCACTTACTAAAAACAAAATGCCGGTACAGGAGCCGGACATAAGGAATAAAAATTTCGGTGAGGTTGCTCTCGGCTATACAAAAGAGCAGGCGGTAGATGAGGCAAACCGCTGCCTTAACTGTAAAAACAAGCCTTGTGTTTCGGGTTGTCCCGTATCAATTGATATACCGGGTTTTATAGCGAAAATCCGTGAGGAGGATTTTGAAGGCGCTTATGAGATAATTTCAAAATCAAGCTCACTTCCTGCGGTCTGCGGCAGAGTCTGTCCGCAGGAAACACAGTGTGAAGCAAAATGTGTAAGAGGAATAAAGGGTGAGCCTGTCGCAATAGGAAGGCTTGAACGTTTTGTTGCCGATTATCATATGGCAAACTTTAAAGGCGAGCCTGTGCAGCCTCAAAAGAACGGTCATAAGGTTGCGGTTATAGGCGCGGGTCCCTCGGGACTCACCTGTGCGGGCGACCTCGCGAAAGCGGGCTATGACGTTACAATTTTTGAGGCGCTCCACGAGGCGGGCGGCGTTCTTGTTTACGGCATACCGGAGTTCCGTCTGCCGAAAGATATTGTTAAAAAAGAGATTGACGGTCTTAAAAAAATAGGCGTTAAGGTACTTACAAATATGGTTGTCGGAAAGGTATTTTCCATTGACGAGCTTATGGAAAAGGAAGGCTTTGAGGCTGTTTATATAGGTACGGGAGCAGGACTTCCGCGTTTTATGGGAATACCCGGTGAGAATTTAAACGGAGTATATTCCGCAAACGAATACTTAACGAGAACAAATCTTATGAAAGCCTATAAAGAGAACAGCGATACGCCTATTAAGCACTCAAAAAGCGTTGCGGTTGTGGGCGGAGGAAACGTTGCTATGGACGCCGCAAGATGCGCTAAAAGGCTCGGAGCGGAAAAGGTATATATTGTATATCGCCGTTCAATGGAAGAAATGCCCGCGAGAAACGAGGAAATTGAACATGCCGTGGAAGAAGATATTATTTTTAACGTGCTTTGCAATCCGACGGAAATTATTTCAGACGAAAACGGCAGTGTATGCGGCATGAAATGTATAAAAATGGAGCTTGGTGAGCCTGATGAATCCGGCAGAAGAAGCCCCGTTCCGATTAAAGGCTCGGAGTTTATTTTAGATGTCGATACCGTAATTATGTCGATAGGTACTTCACCGAATCCGCTTATAAGAAACACGACCGAAGGTCTTGAAATAAACCGCAGAGGCTGCATTGTAACAGACGGCGAGAGCGGTAAAACAAGCAGAGAGGGTGTGTATGCCGGAGGTGACGCCGTTACGGGCGCGGCTACGGTTATTCTTGCAATGGGAGCGGGAAAAGACGCCGCAAAGGCAATTGACGAGTTCATTTTGTCAAAATAGATTTTTTGGTGCTTTGATAAAATGCATTGCATAAAGGTGGGATTATAAATGTTTAAAGGTATTATCGCCGTAATTTTCGCTTATCTTCTCGGGAGTATAAACAATTCAATTATAGTAGGTCATATGTTTGGTGTTAAGGATATAAGAGAGCATGGCAGCGGCAACGCCGGTTCTACAAATGTGCTTCGCACAATCGGGGTGAAAGCGGCGGCGCTTACCTTTATAGGTGACGTTTTAAAGGGTGTAATCGCGCCGCTTCTCACATATTATTTTTGCGATAAAAACCTTCCTTGGGTATTTGCCGCAGGTTACGCCGCGATTTTGGGACACGTTTTTCCGCTGTTTTTCGGCTTTAAGGGCGGCAAAGGAGTTGCCACCTCATTCGGCGCCGTTCTTGTAATCAGTATTCTGACGGGCAAATTTTATATACCGCTGATCCTTCTTGCGGTATTTATAGCCGTTGTCTTGCTGACGCGCTATGTTTCTCTCGGTTCGGTGCTTGTTATGGCGGCATATCCTTTTATTGTAGATTTCATTTTTAAAAGGGATTACGCATACCTTGCTTTTGCCGTTTTAACGGCTCTTACGGGTATTATAAAGCACAGAAAAAATATTTCACGGCTTTTAAAGGGAAATGAATCAAAAGTTGGAAAAAGAAAAGCATGATTATAAAGCAGATTAAATCAATATCCGATATTGAAAGAATTATTTCTAAAATGGTGGTAAAGTGTGTTTTAAAAATTACAGAGTTTGACTCTTTTTGCGCAGCATTTTGTGTTGCGTTTTTTTGATTTAAAAAATAGGCAATGTTTATTAAATATATAAAAAATTTTTTCTTTATTTACTACTTGAAAAAATTGTAAATTAGTGGTATAATATTCTTTATAAATAATATGCGGAGGATTGCAGATGTTTAAAATATTATGCCGTGAGGGTAAAGCCCGCAGAGGTGAGTTTGAAACCGTTCACGGGACAATAAATACACCTGTTTTTATGAATGTAGGCACAAGCGCCGCGATAAAAGGCGGAATATCATCGCTTGACCTTGAAGAAGTGAAATGCGCGGTTGAGCTTTCAAATACATATCATCTTCACCTGCGCCCCGGTGACGACGTGATATATAAAATGGGTGGTATTCATAAGTTTATGAATTGGCATAAGCCCGTTTTAACGGACAGCGGCGGTTTTCAAGTTTTTTCGCTTGCGAAAATGCGTAAAATAAAAGAAGAAGGCGTTACTTTTCAGTCGCATATTGACGGCGCGAGAATTTTTATGGGACCTGAGGAAAGTATGAAAATTCAGTCAAATCTTGCCTCAACGATTGCCATGGCATTTGATGAATGTGTTGAAAATCCGAGTCCGAGAGATTATGTTGAGCAATCTGCCGAAAGAACGTATCGCTGGCTTGTGCGGTGCCGTGATGAAATGAAACGCCTGAACGCGGAGACGGGGACAATTAATAAAAAGCAGATGCTTTTTGGGATAAATCAGGGTGGTTGCTTTGACGACATAAGGATTAAAAATATGCGGGAAATCGCGAAGCTTGACCTTGACGGTTACGCGATAGGCGGTCTTGCCGTCGGGGAAACTCACGAGGAAATGTACCGCATTATTGAGGCGGTCGAGCCATACACGCCCGATGATAAGCCAAGGTATTTAATGGGTGTCGGAACGCCTGAAAATATTATTGAGGCAGTATATAGGGGAGTGGATTTTTTTGACTGCGTAATAACGAGCCGCAACGCGAGGCAC
Organism: uncultured Ruminococcus sp.; assembly: GCA_902784805.1. GTDB lineage: Bacteria > Bacillota > Clostridia > RUG12999 > RUG12999 > RUG12999. Next base: position 31,437 of record CACZWD010000010.1, read on the forward strand.
GGTTATTTGTTTACGTCAAAGGGCAGAGTTCATATTTTGAACGAAAAATATAAAACAGACCCGCTTCCGATTGATACAGACTGCGATTGCCCCGCTTGCAGAAATTTTTCAAGAAGCTATATAAGGCATCTTATGAAAGCGGGCGAGATGCTGGGCATGAGGCTTTGTGTGCTTCATAACCTATATTTTTATAATGATATGATGGAAAAAATAAGAACGGCTATTGAAGAAAACCGTTTTGAAAAATTCAGAACAGCGGCGCTTGAAAACTATTCAAGAAGACTTTAATCGGGAGGTTTGTTTATGATAGCACTTGAGGAAAAAATCCTGAAAGAAGGTAAAGTTATAGGAAGTGATGTTCTAAAAGTCGGGGGATTTTTAAATCAGCGTATTGACGTTGAGTTTTTAATGGAAATGGGAAAGGAAATCGCAAGGCTTTTTGAAGGAGAGAAAATCACAAAAATTTTTACAATAGAATCTTCGGGTATTGCCATTGCGATGGCAGCGGCGGTTTATATGAAAGTGCCGGTAGTATTCGCGAAAAAGAACAAATCCGCAAATGTCGGTGATGATGTTTATACTTCAAGGGTACATTCGTTTACACATGGTAATACATATGATGCCGTTGTCAGTAAAGAATATTTGAAAAGCGGTGACAGAATCCTTATTGTTGATGATTTTTTGGCGAGAGGCAATGCTCTTAAAGGGCTTATAGATATGGTAAATCAGGCAGGCGCGCATCTTACGGGTGCTGCGATAGCGATTGAAAAAGGTTTTCAGGGCGGAGGTGATGAGCTACGTAAAAAAGGCTTGCGTGTTGAGTCGCTTGCGCTTATCGACAGTATGAACGGAGGAAAAATTATTTTCAGACATTAAAACCCGCATATTTTGTCGAAATAAATAATACTATTTAATAGCCTGAAAATCGGTACGCATATAAAGTTTATATGCGTACTGTGATATTTTTAAGGCTTTAATATAAAAAAACAGAAAGGAATGATTATGAAAATGAGCAATTTTATAAATTATTTGGAATCGGACAAGATTATTTTATTTGACGCTGTGTTTATGCTTCGCATTATAATTGCCGGTATTTGCGGTTTTCTTATAGGATATGAACGTAAAAACCGCGCGAAAGGAGCGGGAATAAGGACACATTTTATTGTTGCGGCGTCAGCAGCGCTTATGATGATTGTTTCAAAATACGCTTTTTTTGATGTGATAAAAATGGGCATTGATTTTGGAAACGGAGTTAAACTTGACCCGTCTCGTGTGGCGGCTTCAATTGTTTCGGGAGTAGGTTTCCTTGGCGCCGGAACAATTTTTGTGCAAAAACAGACCGTTACGGGGCTTACAACGGCAGCAGGAATTTGGGCTACCGCCGGTATCGGTATGGCAATAGGTGCCGGAATGTATATTGTCGGTGTCGCAACGACAATATTTATAGTTTTCTCGCAGGTATTTCTTCACAGCAATATGCTGTGGCTTCAGAACGCGAAGATAAAAAATCTTTTTGTATATGAGGTAGACGAAGAAGGCTTCAGGGACAGCGCGATAGCAACACTTAAAAAACACGGTATAAATGTTTCTAAAGTTAATGTTGGGCATAACGCGCAGACGGGCAAGCGAGATTATACTTTTACGATGGAAGTATCCGCGAAAATCAACGAAGAAGAGCTTATTGATATGTTTAAACAATATACCTGCAAGGTGAGGGAAAAGGAATAAATTTACTGTAAATAACCACTTATATCACCTTTGTGAAGCCCCAGATTTATAGCGGCGGATATGACTTTTGAAAGGTCATTTACCGTTTCGTCAATATCTTTTGGAGTTACTATAAGTTCATCGGTTATACCCGATAAGGCTTCTTTAAAAATGGCTTTGCGCTCAAATGGCTTCATTTCGGAAAGCATTTCGTAAAATTTACTTTGTTTTTCCGAAGCGTTTTTAAGCATTGAAACCGAACATTCAAAAATATTATCGGTAATTGTCGCGGCGTCAACAACCATAGGCACTCCGATTGATATAACGGGTACGCCGAGTGAATCACGGTTTAGACCTTTTCGGTGGTTACCGACTCCCGAGCCGGGACTTATGCCGCTGTCGGAAAGCTGGACACTTTTTCCGAGACGTGATATATTTCTTGCGACAAGAGAGTCGATAACGATAACGCATTTTGGGTGTACGTGCTCATTTATGCCTTTTACAATTTCAAGCGTTTCTATGCCGGTAGTGCCGAGTACACCGGGAGATACTGCGCAGACAGGTCTTAAATCGGCGTTTTTGATTTGTGGAAAATGGTCAAACAGATGCCGTGATACAAACACAGACGAAACAACCTTAGGTCCGAGCGCGTCGGGGGTTATTTCTCTGTTTCCGAGACCGACAACCAGAATAGGCGCACTGTCGGAAATCCCGTTTTTTTCGAGCAGCTTTTCTATTTCTCTTGCGATAAAACTGCGGTTTTGAAGGCTGCTTTCGTTTTCAAAACCTCTTAAATCTTCGGCTTCAAAAGTAATATATGTGCCGATTGGTTTTTCGAGAAATTTTGCGCCTCCCGATGGAATCCGGCTGTTTTTTTCCGAAAAATATTCGTGAGCTTCAACAGCCATATCGGTGTGTATGCCCATAAAAATACACTCCTTTAAAATATTTTATTGTAAGTATGCCCGTAAACACGAAAAATAAACGAAAAAATCTTGACAAAATTTTCATACAGTAGTATAATTTATTTTGTTTGCAGAGATAAAGGATTGGAGAGAAAATATGAAAGCAATATTAACGGTAGTCGGAAATGATAAAGTCGGTATAATCGCGAAGGTAAGCGTGAAGCTTGCCGAAATGAATATTAATATACTTGATATTTCACAAACAATAATGCAAAACATTTTTACAATGATTATGCTTGTCGATACCGATAAATCCTCATATAAAATTGAGGAAATATCCGGGCAGCTTGAAGAAATTGCAAAGGAAATGGGCGTTGAAATAAGGTTACAGCATGAAGGAATATTTAATTCAATGCACAGAATTTAAACAGTGAGGTGTGCCTATGCTTAACAGATGGGAAATACTTGAAACTCTGCATATGTTTTCGGACGAAAATCTTGATATAAGAACCGTTACAATGGGGATATCACTGCGTGACTGCTCCGGCGATGATATTAACAAATTATGCGGAAAAATATATGATAAAATTACGAAAAAAGCGGGAAAACTTGTAAGTGAATGTGAAAAAATTTCTGCCGAATACGGAATACCTATTATAAATAAGCGTATTTCCGTAACGCCAATCGCGCTTGTTGCGGACGGCTGCGAGGGAGATTTTACAAAAATCGCGAGGACGCTCGATAGGGCGGCAAAAAATACGGGAGTGAATTTTATAGGCGGTTATTCGGCTCTTGTGCATAAAGGATTTACCCCGGGTGACAAAAAGCTTATAAGTTCAATTCCGCAGGCGCTCGCGGAAACCGAAAGACTTTGTTCGTCCGTGAATGTCGGCTCAACAAAAGCAGGGATAAATATGGACGCGGTAAGAATAATGGGAAATATTATATGTGATGCGTCAGTCAGAACAAAGGATAAAGGCTGCATAGGTCCCGCAAAGCTTGTTGTGTTTTGTAACGCGGTTGAAGATAATCCGTTTATGGCAGGCGCTTTTCACGGCATAGGCGAGGGAGAATGTGTAATAAATGTCGGTGTAAGCGGACCGGGAGTTGTGCAAAACGCGATTAAAAAGCTTGGTAAAGACGCGCCTTTAAACGAGGTTGCAGAGGTTATAAAAAAGACAGCATTCAAGATTACGCGTATGGGACAGCTTGTTGCGGGTGAAGCGTCAAAAAGGCTTGGCGCGGAATTTGGCATTGTGGATTTATCTCTTGCGCCGACCCCGGCGGTAGGCGACAGTGTTGCGTATATTCTTGAAGAAATGGGTATAGGAACCTGCGGAACTCACGGCACGACCGCAGCGCTTGCGATGCTTAATGACGCCGTAAAAAAAGGCGGGATTATGGCAAGCTCCTCGGTAGGAGGTTTGTCGGGAGCGTTTATACCCGTCAGTGAGGACGCGGGTATGATTGCGGCGGCAAAATGCGGCGCTTTAAGTGTAGAAAAGCTTGAAGCTATGACTTCGGTCTGCTCGGTTGGGCTTGATATGATTGTTGTTCCGGGTGATACATCACCCGAAGTTATTTCGGCAATAATAGCCGATGAAGCTGCTATCGGTATGGTAAACTGTAAAACGACTGCGGTAAGAATAATACCGGCAATAGGAAAAAAAGTCGGTGAAGTGCTTGAATTTGGCGGATTGCTCGGAAGCGGTCCCATAATGCCGCTTAACACTTTCGCTTCGGGAGATTTTGTGAATCGGGGCGGAAGGATTCCGGCTCCGCTGCACAGTCTTAAAAATTAGAAGGAAGGTTTTTGCGTGGATGAGATAATTAAGAAAATTATTGCCATAGAAAAAAAAGCGGATAAGCTTGTTGATGACGCAAAAAAGCTTAATGAAAATGTTGAAGCGGAAGCAGGAAAAGAGGTTAATCCCGAAATTGAGAAAATAAACGACAATATAAAAGTGCAGCTTGATGAGCTTTATAAGGAAAGCGAAAAGCGGGTTGAGGCTAGAAAGAACGAATTAAAGGATATATGTGAGCAAGCAAAGAAAGATATGTACGAAAAATATGAAAAAGACCATGAAAAGTGGGTGAAGCTTATTTTTGAGCATATTTTTGCGTAGTTCATATAAGAACAGTCAGGATAGCCGTATGAAGGGAGAAAGGGAAATTGAACGTACAAATAAATTACGGCGCGGTTGTGACAAAAGTACGGGCAATGTCCGCAAAACTGCTTAACGCGCAGGATTATAAGCAGATGTCTGTTTTAAAATCCATTCCCGAAATAATATCCTATCTTAACGGAAAAGAAGCGTACAGCGGAATTTTTTCGGGACTAAAATTTAGTGATATAAACCGTGATAAGCTTGAACAAATATTAAATACAACGCTTTTTAAAGATTATCTTAAACTTCAGCATTATTTGAATGATGAAGATACGGTTTTTTGTAAAATCTATATGCGAAAATATGAGACAAATATACTTAAAAATATGATAAGACGTATAAAAAGCGGTATGGATTTCAGTCTTGAATTTGAAACCGATGAGTTTTTTAAAGAAACATCTTTTAAAAAAATAAGGATTGAAAGTGTAAAAAATGTTGATGAAATTGTTAAAGCAATTCATGGAACGCCGTACTATAATGTTTTGATGTCGCTTTTAAAAAGAGAAAAAAAACCGTCGCTTTTTGAAATTGAAACGGCGCTCGACCATTTTTATTTTGATGAGCTTTGGAAGGCGAGAGAATATATAAGCGAAGAAAACAAAAAAATTGTTGAGCATTGTATCGGAAGCGAAGCTGACCTTTATAATGTTTTGTTGATATACAGAAGTAAAAAATATTTTAAAATTAAAGATGAGTACGTTTACAGTTATTTACTTCCCGTTCACTATAAGCTTGACACGGAAACAATTAAAAATCTTGTTTCTGCCGAGGATACGTTGGCACTGCGCGAAAGGCTTGAAAAAACGCCGTATGCGGGCGCTCTTGACAACAGCGCTCATATGTTTGAGCGAGCAATGCTTGAATTTGTTATGAAGGATATAGGCGCGGCGGTAAAAAGGGGAGAGCTTAATATTTCTGCAATATTATGGTATCTGCACGCGAAAGAGCTTGAGCTTGGAAATATTTGTTCGGTGGCGGAGGGCGTAAGGTATTCGCTTATCCCGAAGGAGATTTTAAATTACGTTTTTATCAAATAGACGGCTTGCCGCACGGAAAGGAGAAATCCTATGGCAATCGAGAAAATGGAGCTTGTAAATATTATTGCTCCGATTAAAAATTATGATGAAATAGTTGATAAATATATAATAGAAAGTGACGTGCATATTGAAAACGCTTCGGAGGTTTTGGGCAATATTAACGGACTTGAAAGCTTTGAAAAGGGCAGCGATATATATGACGGACTTTACAAAAAAACGCTTGAAATGTGTGAAATAATGCGTCTTGACGCTGTATATAGAGAAGAAAGCGCAAAGTATAGTCAGGATGAGATTTTGGCTTTTTTAAGCGCAACGGAAAAATTTTACGGCGATAACAGAAAAAAATATAATGAAATCACAGACATTATAGGCAGCAATAATATTTTGATTGACCAGCTTGCTCATATGGGGAACGCGACATATAAACTTGAAGAGCTTTTTAATTTTAAGTTTATGCGTTTCAGATTTGGCAGAATGAAGCGTAATTCTTACGGTAAGCTTATAACTTTTTTAGATGATATAAACGCGCTGTTTTTTGTAAGCACGGAGGAAAAGGATTATGTTTACGGTATGTATCTGACACCCCACAGCTGCCACGAGGAAGTAGATAATATTTTCGCTTCGCTTAATTTTGAAAGAATAAGAGTTTCGGATAAGGCTTTCGGAACGCCCCGGGAGGCAATAAAAAGGGTAAGCGATGAAAATGCGCAACTGGCGGAGGAACTCAAAAGCCTTGAAGAGAAGCTTAATGAATACCGTGGTAACAATTCCGAAAAAGCAAAGGCTGTAATTTCAAGCGTAATGCGTAAATACGCCGTTTCAAAGACAAGGCTTAAGGCAGCGAGGACAAAAAAGATGTTTATAATGTCCGACTGGGTTCCGGAAAGCGAAAGCGGAAAATTCAGCGACGGGCTTAATAAAGACGAAAACCTTATAGTGCGGACGGCAAAGCCCGAAAACGTAAGCGTCAGACCGCCCACCAGGCTTAAACAATGTTTTTTCGCCAAGCCCTTTGATATGTTCCTTTCGATGTATGGCACACCCTCCTATAATGAAATTGACCCGACAGCTTTTATGGCAATAACGTTTTCGATTATATTCGGTATGATGTACGGCGATGTGGGACAGGGGCTTGTGCTTGCAATCGGCGGTTTTATCATTTACAGGCTTAAGCATGTTGCTATTGCGGGTATAATGTCACTTGCGGGTGTTTTCGCGACGCTTTTCGGCTTTATGTTCGGAAGTGTTTTCGGTAACGAAGGGCTGATACGTCATCTTTGGATCAGTCCTATGGAGGACGCTGCAACGCTTCTTGCCTCTGCCGTTTCGGTCGGCGCGGTATTTGTACTTCTTGCAATGATAATGAACATTGTAAATTCCGTTAAAAAGAAAAAGTACGCCGACGCGCTGTTTTCGCAAAACGGGCTTGCGGGTATCGTTTTTTACGGCGGGATAATAGCCGTGGTAATAGCGAAGCTTCTGTTAAAGAAAAATGTTCCTTTCGCATTAACGGCAGCAATAACGGTTTGTCCGCTTTTGATTATTTTTTTAAAAGAAGCACTTGAAGGCGTTTTTGAAGGTAAGGGCATAAGCTTTGGCGAGAGCATTGCGGAATACTGTATGGTAAACGGCTTTGAAATGTTTGATGTTCTTTTAAGCTATGTTACAAATACTATTTCATATATAAGGCTTGGAGCGTTTGCTCTTGTCCACGCGGGTATGATGATGGTTGTTTATCAGCTTGCGGTTATGGGAGGACCGCCGGGAAGCTTCGGCAATACGTTTATACTTATATTCGGAAATATATTTGTTATGGCGATGGAAGCTTTTGTTGTGTCAATTCAGGTTTTGAGACTTGAATTTTACGAGATGATGGGCAGATATTATGACGGCAGCGGAAAGCCGTTTGAATCTGTAAGAATAAATAAAAAATAAAAAATTTGGAGGAAAATAAAATGTTAGTTTCTTTGATTGTTGTTATGATTATTATGTCTTATGCGGTTCCTGCGCTTATATACATTAAGGGCAGTAATAAAATAAAGTGCGCGAAAAAAGCGCTTGCCGTAAATATAGGCACATATTTCACGGCAATTTTATCGGCGTTTGTTATGGCGTTCGTTTCATCGCCCGTTTTTGCGGCAGGTGAAAATGCGGCAAATATGTCAATAGGTACGGGAATTGCGTATATAGCGGCGGCGCTTTGCACAACTGCTTCGACCGTGGCGGCGGGAAAGGCCGTAGGGACATCGGCAACTGCCGCAATAGGCGCGATAAGCGAAAACGAAAAGCTTTTCGGTAAAGCGCTTATATATGTTGCTCTTGCCGAAGGTATAGCTCTTTACGGGCTTCTTGTTTCAATTCTTATCATTAACAATATATAGTTTTTGATGAGCCTGAAAAACAGAAGGAAAGTTTTAACTATGAGAATGTTTTTAATAAGCGATAACGTCGATACACAGACGGGACTGAGGCTTGCGGGGGTTGAAGGTATCGTTGTTCATACTGCGGCAGAAATTAAAAAAGCCCTTGAGAGCGTTGTTCTTGATAAGAATATAGGCGTCCTTCTTGTGACCGAAAAGCTTGCGAAGGATTATCGTGAGGATATTGATAAGATAAGGCTTGGGGAAAAGCTGCCTCTTGTTGTTGAAATCCCTGACAGACACGGTACGGGCAGGACCTCGGATTCTATCACTTCGTATGTTAAAGAAGCAATCGGCGTAAAATTGAGTTGATAGGAAGGTTTAGAATGAGCAATATAAATGAAAAGCTTTCTGTTTTTGAAAAAACAATTATGGACGATGCGAAAAAAGAAGCAGATGAAATTTTAGCGGAATTTGAAGCGAAAAAAAGTAAAATAGCCTCAAAAATTAAATTAGAAGCGCAAAAAGAAGCAAACAGCGTTTTGGGCAGTGAGAAAGAAAAGCTGCTGCGTGCCGAAAACGAGAAGATTTCGGAAGAGGCTGCGGTATATAAAAGAGAACTGCTTAATACGAGGCGGGAAATTGAGAATAAGGTTTTTGAAGAGGTTGAAGAAAAAATCAGCGAATTTCGCAAATCGGAAAAATATTTTGATTTTTTAAAAAAAGCTGTCGCGGACGCGGCAGAAAGTGTCGGTGAAGGTGAAAAGATAATATATATTGATAAAAAAGACGCTGAATTTAAGCCTTTGCTTGAAGAAATTTTTTCATATCCCGTTGTTATCGCCTCGGCAGAAATCAAAGGCGGTGCAAGGGTAAGCAATACCGACAAAAATATTGTTTGCGACAACACGGTTTCAGACAGACTTTTGGAGGAAAAAGACGCTTTTCTCGAATTGTCGGGGCTGAAAATTGAAGTTTGAGGCGCGGGCTTTGGAAGGGATATTTTAAATATGAATAAAGGAGAAATATATGAAATTAACGGTCCTGTTGTCAAGGTTCGTGATGTTAAAGGTTTTTCGATGATGGAAACCGTCAGGGTCGGAAATGATGGTCTGATAGGTGAGGTTATCGGAATAGACGGCAGGGATACCGTCATTCAGGTTTACGAGCCAACATCGGGCATAAAGCCGGGTGCTCCGGTTATCGGTGAGGGTGCGCCGCTTTCGGTACGTCTCGGACCCGGTATAATAGGTAATATTTTTGACGGAATAGAAAGGCCGCTTACTTCAATTGAAGGAAAATACGGGGCTTTTATTAGCCGAGGTGTAAATGTGCCCTTGCTTGACGAGACGAAAAAATGGGACGTTGAAATTATCGCGAAAGAAGGCGACCACGTTTGCGGCGGTTTTGTAATTGCGAAAACACAGGAAACACCTGCAATAACGCATTACTCTATGATTCCGCCGAATGTCGAAGGAAGAATTGTTGAGATTCGGGAAAACGGTAAATATACTTTAAACGATTGGCTTATAAAAATAAAAACGGCTGACGGTATGATAAAGGAGATCGGGCTTGCTCAAAAATGGCCTATAAGAATCCCCAGACCGTATGATGAAAAAAAAGCCGTAAATATGCCGCTTGTAACCGGTCAGAGAGTAATTGATACGCTTTTTCCGATAGCAAAAGGCGGAACGGCGGCAATACCCGGAGGTTTCGGAACAGGAAAGACAATGACTCAGCACCAGCTCGCGAAATGGGCGGACGCCGATATAATTATATATATAGGCTGCGGTGAGCGAGGCAACGAAATGACACAGGTGCTTGAAGAATTCAGTGAGCTTATTGACCCGGGAACAGGCAGACCGCTTCTTGACAGGACGGTACTTATCGCCAACACATCAAATATGCCTGTTGCGGCAAGGGAAGCTTCAATATATACCGGCATAACTCTTGCGGAATATTACCGTGATATGGGCTACCATGTGGCAATTATGGCGGATTCGACATCACGTTGGGCGGAGGCACTGCGTGAAATATCCGGCCGTCTTGAAGAAATGCCGGCAGAGGAGGGATTTCCCGCCTATTTGCCGTCAAGACTTGCGGGTTTTTATGAAAGAGCGGGCTATGTCAGGGCGCTTTGCGGCAAAGAGGGCAGCGTTACAATTATCGGCGCCGTTTCTCCGCAGGGAGGCGATTTTTCGGAGCCTGTTACCCAAAACACAAAAAGGTTTATTCGCTGTTTCTGGGCACTTGACAGAGAGCTTGCTTATTCAAGGCATTATCCGGCAATAAACTGGATTAACAGTTACAGCGAGTATAAAGATGAGCTTGATATATGGTTTGAGGAAAATGTCAGTCGTGATTTTTCGACAAACCGCGCAAGAATTGTCAAAATTTTGCAGGAAGAAAGCAGCCTTATGGAAATCGTAAAGCTTATAGGCAGCGATGTGCTTCCCGACAGTCAGCGCCTTGAGCTTGAAATCGCGCGTGTAATAAGAACAGGGTATCTTCAGCAAAACGCTTTTCACGCGGACGATACATATGTTCCGCCAAAAAAGCAGGCAAAAATGATGGAGCTTATTTTACAGCTTTATGATATGGCAAAAAGGCTGCTGAATATGTCTGTACCTCTTTCGGTTATAAAAAAGACGGGTGTTTTTGATAAGGTCGCATCGGTAAAATATGATATACCGAACAATAAACCGGAAATGTTTGATAGTTATAAAGAAATGATTGAACGGGCGGAAGAAACCATAAAAGAGGAGTACAAATAAGGGATTTGTACGTTTATTGAATGTTGAGAAAGCGGTGAAATGATTTATGGCTCTTGAATATATGGGGCTTTCTGGTATTAACGGTCCGCTTATAGCTGTTGAGGGAGCAAGTGAAGCTTCATACGATGAAATTGCCGAAATACGTCTTAAAAACAGTGACGGCAGCATGGTAAAAAGGACCGGGCAGGTGATTGCGGTTTCGAAAGATAAAGCCATCGTGCAGGTTTTTGAAGGTAGTTCGGGTATGGCTCTTGATAATACCGTTACAAAATTTACGGGTAAACCACTTGAGCTTGCCGTGTCAAAGGAGATGCTCGGAAGGGTTTTTGACGGCGCGGGCAGACCGATTGACGGGCTTGGGAATATTATGCCCGAAAAACGTGTTGATGTTAACGGAAGTCCGATAAATCCCGTTTCGAGAGAATATCCGAGAAACTTTATCCAAACAGGGATTTCATCTATTGACGGGCTTGCGACGCTTATAAGAGGTCAGAAGCTGCCTATTTTTTCGGGCAGCGGTATGCCGCATGATAATCTTGCCGTTCAGATAGTAAGACAGGCAAGACTTGCGGAGGGTAATGATACACCTTTTGCTATTGTTTTTGCGGCTATGGGCGTAAAAAATGATGTCGCGAATTATTTTAGAAAAAGTTTTGAGGAAAGCGGAGCTCTCGGCAGGGTTGTGATGTTTATGAATCTTGCGGACGATCCGGTGGTTGAGCGTATTTTAACGCCTAAATGCGCTCTTACGGCGGCGGAATACCTTGCTTTTGAATGTGATATGCACGTGCTTGTTGTTATGACGGATATTACTTCATATGCGGAAGCGCTAAGGGAGCTTTCGTCATCCAAAGGCGAGATACCTTCAAGAAAAGGCTATCCCGGATATCTTTATTCAGACCTTGCTTCGCTTTACGAACGGGCAGGCATGATAAAAGGCAGAAGCGGGTCTGTTACGCAGCTTCCAATACTTACAATGCCGAATGACGATATAACGCATCCCATTCCCGACCTTACGGGATATATTACAGAAGGGCAGATTGTTCTTTCGAGAGAGCTGTTTTTAAAAGGTATATATCCGCCGGTTTCGGTGCTACCTTCTCTTTCAAGGCTTATGAAAGACGGCATAGGCGAAGGTTATACAAGAGAGGACCATCCTGAGGTCGGAAACCAGCTTTTTGCCGCATACGCAAAGGTAAATGATATAAGAGCGCTCGCGTCCGTTATAGGAGAGGACGAATTGAGCGAAAACGATAAGCTTTATATTGAGTTTGGCAAAAGCTTTGAAGCGGAATTTTTAAAACAGGGCGTAAACGAAAACAGAAGTATGGAGAAAACGCTTGAGCTTGCGTGGAAGCTTCTTCGAGGGCTTCCGCGAGAAGAACTTGACAGGATAAGCACAAAAACGCTTGATAAATACTATGAAGTTTAGCGGGAAGAAGGAAACGATGTATGAATCTCGGACTTGTACCCACAAAAGGAAACCTTATTTTATCTAAGAATACTTTAAGGCTTTCAAAAGGGGGATATGACCTTCTTGATAAAAAGAGAACAATTTTAATAAACGAAATGATGAGCTTAATCGGCCGCGCGGAGGATATACAGTCACAGATTGACCAGGTGTTCTCGGACGCCTATGTCGCGCTTCAGAGAGCAAATATTTCGGAAGGAATAAGCAGAGTTAAAGAAATATCGGCGGCGGTGCCTGTCACCGATAATTTGAATATCAGATTTAAAAGCGTTATGGGTGTTGAAATACCTGAAATTAAAGTAAAAGATGAAAAGCCTGAACTTGTTTATGGGTTTCTCGGTACAACCAATATGCTTGATGAAGCGGTTGAAAAGTTTCGTAAAGTTAAGACGCTTACCGAAAAGCTTGCGGAGATTGAAACATCGGTTTACAGGCTCGCGATAAATATTAAAAAAACGCAAAAAAGAGCAAACGCGCTTAAAAATATAATAATTCCGCGCTATATCGATATCGTAAAAGATATGACAAACGTGCTCGAAGAAAAAGAACGTGAGGAATTTTCGAGACTTAAAGTAATAAAAAACCAAAAAAATTGTAAAAAGTATTGAAAAAATTTTCATATTGTGCTATAATATTATTATATTCATAACATAAATATGAAATTTTTTTTCGGGAGGCACTAAAATGCTTGATTACAAATTGAAAATTGGTCTTGTTCCCGATGTTCGGGATCTCGGCGACTTCGCGACAAGAAAAGGAATTTTTGAACCTGCCAAGGGTGTGGAGAACAAAAATAAGGTTGTTGCGTTTATTAAGGAAAATTTTTCCGATGATATAACCGAGTTTACGGACCTTGAATGGCTTAATGAGCTTGGAGTTCTTTATAAAAATTCAGACTGTGAAAGAGTATGCGATTATCTTAAAAAAGAAAAGGTTGACGCTATTTTTATAATTAATTGTAATTTCGGAAATGAGGAAGCCTGCGGCAGAGTAGCGAAAGAAATGGAGTTGCCCGTGCTGCTTTGGGGTCCGCAGGATATGGTTTTTGAAGCTGACGGTATGCGATATACAGATTGTCAATGCGGTCTTTTCGCGATAAGCAAGCAGTTAAGACGATATAAAATCCCGTTTTCGTATATAGAGAACTGCCCTGTTACAAGTGATACGTTTAAAGAAGGTTTATACAAGTTTTTATCTGTTGCAACAATGGTCAAAAACTTTAAAAAGCTTACCGTAACACAAGTGGGTACAAGGCTTACACCTTTTAAGAGTGTAATGTATAACGAGCTTGAGCTGACAGAGAAGTTCGGCATAAATATGAATAATGTAAATATGGCGCAGTTTGAAGTTATGTTTAAAGACGCGCTTGAAAATAAAAAAGATGAGCTTGAAAAGAGCCTTGCGGAGCTTAAAGAAAAATATGATGTCGGAGGACTTGACGATGAGCTTCTTAAAAAAATGCTTGCCTTTGTATATGCTTACAAAGCGATTTTTGAAGAAACGGGTTCTTCTGTTATTTCAAGCGAATGTTGGACGGCAATGCCGCTCGCGCTTGGCGCAAACCCCTGTCTTGCAATGAGTATTCTTTATGATATGGGTTATATAGTGGCGTGTGAGTCAGATGTTCACGGCGCAATCACCTGCGCGCTTTTGATGTGCGCTTCAAGAGGCAAGGACAAGCCTACTTTCGGAGAGTTTACAGTACGCCACCCGGAAAACAGAAACGCGGAGCTTTTATGGCATTGCGGACCTTTCCCATACTCTGTAAAGGACGAAAATTCAAAAGCAAAGCTGTTTAATACGAAGCCGAGCTTTAAAGCTCGTGACGGCGAATACACAATAGCGAGATTTCAGGCTGATAACGGCAATTATACGCTTCTGGGCGGTAATTATCATACCGTGGAAGGACCGCATACCTTCGGTACATATATGTGGGCGGAGTTTAACGATTTATCAAAAATTGAAAAGAAGCTTATAAACGGTCCGTATATCCATCATATGGTTGAGGTTTATGGAAATTATGCAGATGTTCTGGAAGAATTTTGCAAATTTATTTCGGGGCTTACATTTGACCCGATAGAATAATAAATAATAAAGGAGAATAATAAAAATGCTTGTAGGACTTAAAGATGTAATTAATATGGCGGAAAAAGGCGGCTTTGCAATACCTGCCTTTAATGTGTATAATATCGAAACGGTTATGGGTGTCGCAAAAGCAGCGGAAGAATTGAAGGCGCCTATTATTATACAGGTCTATCCTAGGCTTATAAATGAGGAAGTCGGATATTATCTTTGCCCTTCTATAGTTGCCGCGGCAAGAAAAGCAAGTGTTCCGGTATGCTTCCATCTGGATCACGGTCCTTCTGAATTTACAGTGCAAAGAGCGCTTCGCTGGGGAGCAACGGGTATTATGTATGACGGTTCGGTACATTCATTTGAAGAAAATGTTGAAATGACAAAACATATTGTTGATATTTGTTCGGCAGTTGACATAGGAGTTGAAGGTGAGCTTGGACATATAGGAAGTGTAAATGATGACTCCATGGACGAATTTACAAATCCACAGCAGGCGGGCGAATTTGTCAAAAAAACGGGAGTTACATGTCTTGCCGTTTTAATTGGAAACGCGCACGGACATTACAAAAAACCCCCGAAGCTTGATATTGAAAGAGTTAAGGCTATAAGAGAGGCAACAGGCGATATTCCGCTTGTTCTGCATGGCGGCAGCGGTATTTCCGATGATCAGGTAAAAATGGCTATAAAATCCGGCATACGAAAAATGAACATCGCTACGGATATTTGCTGCGCTTTTGCTAACACTACAAAAGAAGTGTTAAATGACACTGAAAGAAGTATTGCAATTGACTTATTTATGAAGCAGCCGATAGAATCGGTAAAGAAGTTCGCAATGGAAAAAATTAAATTAGTCGGTGCGGACGGAAAGGCATAAAAATGATAGAAATTGTTGGAATTGGCGCGAATGTCTGCGATACGCTGATAAAAATTCCGAGTTATCCGGAAGAAGATACGAAAATGCGCGCAATATCAAGTGTCAGAAGCGGGGGAGGTCCCTGCGCGACCGGACTTGTCGCCGCCGCAAAGCTTGGCGCAAGGTGCGCTTATATAGGAAATAACACAGACGACGGGGCAGCAATGTTTTTAAAAGCCGATTTTGAAAAATATAACGTGTCAACGGAGTATATTAATACATTAAAAGGTTATAACTCTTTTTCTTCCGTTATCTGGCTCTCTGAGGACAGCGCTTCAAGAACCTGTGTGTTTGATAAAGGCAGTGTTCCGCCCCTTGCGCTTTCGGATAAGCAGAAGGAAGCTGTAAAAAAAGCGAAAATTCTTATGGTTGACGGCAATGAGCTTGACGCCGCAGTTGAAGCGGCGCAGCTTGCAAGAGAAAGCGGAACTCTTGTTTTGTATGACGCGGGCGGGCTTTATGACGGCGTTGAAAAGCTTCTTCCTTATGCGGATATTCTTGTTCCGTCGGAGGAATTTGCGTTGGGGCATACCAAAGCGGAAACGGCGGAGGAGGCGGCAAAAATTCTTTTTGAAAAATATAGCCCTAAGATTATCGTTATAACGCAGGGCAAAAACGGGGGGATTTTGTATGACGGAAAAGAAACGCAAAAATATCCCGCCTTTCTGGTTGACGCGGTAGATTCAAACGGTTCGGGTGACGTTTTCCACGGAGCGTTTGCTTTTTGTCTTACAAAAGGCTTTGATTATATGAAATGCTGCATTTTTTCGAGCGCGGTTTCGGCGCTTAAATGCACCGGCGTCGGCGCAAGAAAAAGCGTTCCGTCTTATGAGCGGACGTTAAGCTTCTTAAAAGAACGTGGAATTATTTTATAAATCAGTAAGGAAAACGGGCTGAAGCAAGACGGTATTTTAAAACCGATATGCTTAAGCCCGTTTGTATTTTTATATAAATTGGTTATGCCCTGCAGTATGAGACGGATTTTTCAGCTGATACCGCAGGATTTTGAATAGGCGCTGACAAGATTTTCCACACATCGGGACTGTTCGGAAGTCATTTTTGAAAGATATCTGTTAAGCGAATTGTTCATATTTCTCGTTGCAGTTCCAAACAGTAAATAATCAACGTCTGTTTCAAACGCCTTACAGAATTCAATGAGCTTGACAATGGACAGCCCGCACAAGCCTCGCTCTATATCGTTGATTTGCTGAGCGCTTCCAAGATTTACCTTTTCAGCTAATTCCTCTTGTGTCAAATTGGCGCCATCAGGCTACAGCAATATTGTTTTTATTTTTATTTTTCATTGTGCACCTCTTAAATCAATGATTTACATTTATTATAAGGGTTATTTACATTCAACCAATACCGCTTCCTTAACAGAAAAGTAATCATTTGTATTACTACTTAAGCCGCTTGCCTTCCAAGCCTGCTCGAATGTAATATTTTCTATATTACTCAAATAAACATATACAGAATCTTTTGCGGCATTGTTAAGTCTGCCTTTTATTTCAAGGCGATATTTATATGACACATCATCGCAGCACCATGAGTCGTCTGTCATTTCGTAATAAGTTTTCATATTACCGTTGATTATCCTCTTAACATCTTTGTTATCAGAACAACCGATTAGGTAAAACATAATACTGAATACAAATATTAACGAAAAAAGTTTTTTCATGATTTTTCTCCACACATTTATTGTTATTGAAAACAAAACTTGAAATATATCACAAAATCACTCCGCCGCCGATGACGGTATCGCCGTCATAAAGCACAAGCGCCTGACCGGGCGTAATTGCTCTTTGAGGCTCGTCAAATTCAACGTGAAGGCGGTCTTTATCCGTTTGCCGGACGGTGCAGGGAGCTTCTTTATGTTTATAACGAATTTTGGCAGTCAGACGAAGCGGAGAATCTATTTTATCAAGGGTGATAAGGTTTATATTATCCGCTTCAAGCGTTTTTGAAAAAAGGTCGCTGCCGCCTCCTATAACTACCTTATTGTCTTTCGGGCATACCTTTAAAACATATAAAGGCTCGCATGACGAAATTCCTATGCCTCTGCGCTGTCCTACGGTATAGCGTATAATACCCTTATGACGTCCCAGAATATTTCCGTTTATATCGGTAAAATCGCCTTCGGGAAAAGCTTCGCCCGTATGCTTTTCAATAAAGCCCGCGTAATCGCCGTCCGGCACAAAGCATATATCCTGACTGTCATGCTTTTTGGCATTTATAAAACCCTGCTTCGCCGCAATTTCACGTATTTCCGTTTTGGTATATGTGCCGAGAGGAAAAAGAGTATGCGAAAGTTGTTCCTGCGTAAGAGAATAAAGCACATAGCTTTGGTCCTTTGTTTCGTCAACGCCTTTTTTCAGCAGAAATCTGTCTCCGCTCTTCTCAATTCTCGCATAATGCCCCGTAACGACAAAATCCATTTCAAGCTCTTTCATTCGCTGCATCAATTTATCGAATTTAAGGTATCTGTTACAGTCAATGCAGGGGTTGGGCGTGCCGCCGTTTTTATAAGTATCTATAAATTTCCTGATAACCTTTTCTTCAAACTTATCTTTAAAATTGACAACATAATAGGGCATACCGAGCCTTATTGCCACGTTCCGAGCGTCCTCGACATCTTTAAGACTGCAGCAGGTTTTTTCACTGCAAATACCGATATCTTCATTATCATACAGCTTCATGGTCATTCCCACGCAGTCATAGCCTTTTTCTTTCATAAGATAAGCCGCAACGGAGGAATCAACGCCTCCGCTCATCGCAATAAGTGCTTTTTGCATATTCTTATTCTCCTGTAATAATCGTTTTAAAAAATTTAAAGCGTATGCGCGAGATATACAAAACCGCATATTTTCTTTAATTCAGGCATTATTTTTTTTGCCTGCTGTTCATCATCAAATATACCGAAAACCGTCGGGCCGCTTCCGCTCATCATACTTCCGAGGGCACCGCCTTTAAGCATTGTCTTTTTTATATCCTCGATAATGGGAAATTTACCTGCCGAAACATTTTCAAGCACATTATACATTTTTGAGGCGAAGCCTTTTATATCGCCGCTTTTAAGAGCCGAAACAAGAAAATCCGTATCGGGATGAATTTTTATTTCATCGATGTTTACCATAGAATATACCAATTTTGTTGAAAGAGCTATGTTCGGTTTTGCGAGAAGCACAAACATTTTCGGGCACGGTCCGAGAGGTGTCAGCTTTTCTCCTATGCCTTCCGCAAGCGCAAGTCTGCCGTTTATGCAGTAAGGAACGTCGGCGCCGACCTTTACGGCAATATTTTTAAGCTTTTCATCATCAAATGGCTTGTCGTAAAGAAGATTCAATCCCTTTAAAACTACGGCACCATCCGTACTGCCTCCGGCAAGTCCCGCCGCGACAGGTATTCGCTTTACAATATCTATAAAAGCGCCGCCGCCTCCGATTTCCTCAAAAAAAGCCGCCGCCGCTTTATAGGCGATATTTTTTTCGTTTACGGGGACGTAGGGGAGACTGCACCTTAATTTTATGCCTTTTCCTTTAAATATTTTTACGGTATCGTACAGGGAAACGGTTTCCATAATCATTTTGACTTCGTGGTATCCGTCCTCACGTTTACCGGTTATGTCAAGACTGAAATTTATTTTGGCGGGAGCTTGTAAAATCATACGTTTTCCTCCTTTTTGCCGCTAAAGCAGAGCCTTACTGCGGCAGAAAGATTATCCGCGTAAAGAAGCTTGGTGCCGTCCGGGGCTTTGACCTTACAGCCGCCGGGGACAATGCACCTTTTAAAGCCCATTTTTGAAAGCTCGCTCACTCTTTTGTCTATAAGATTAACACTTCGTATCTCGCCCGTTAAGCCTGTTTCACCGATTGCAGCAACATCTTCGGGTATTGGTTTGCCCGTGTATGCGCTTACAACCGCCATAATAACAGCGAGGTCTGTAGCCGGTTCGTTTATTTTCAATCCGCCTGCGACATTTATGTATATATCCATATTCTGAAGGTTAAGACCAAGCCTTTTTTCGGTTACGGCAAGAAGCATAGCGGTGCGGTTATAATCAAGCCCTGTACCCATTCTTCTGGGGTTTCCGTAGCCGGAAGGAGAGGTGAGAGCTTGAATTTCGGCAAGTATGGGACGGCTTCCCTGCACCGTACAAACAACCGCGGAGCCGGGCGTATCTTTCGGTCTGCCCATTAAAAGAGCGGTAGAGGGGTTTTCAACCTCGTGAAGTCCGTCACCTTCCATTTCAAACACGCCGATTTCGTTGGTTGAGCCGAAACGGTTTTTGACGGCGCGAAGTATACGGTAGCTTTGATGGCGTTCACCCTCAAAATACAGCACACAGTCAACCATATGCTCTAAAATTCTCGGTCCTGCGATAGTACCTTCTTTTGTAACGTGACCGACGATAAATACAGCCGTTCCGGACTGTTTCGCGTATTTCATAAGCATCATACAACATTCTCTGACCTGAGTAATACTGCCGGGTACAGAGGATATTTCTTCGCTGTAAACTGTTTGAATTGAATCGATTATCATAACATGGGGCTTTAAATTCTCAGCGGCGGAAAGAATTTTGTCAATATTTGTTTCACAGTAAAGCCGGATATCTTTGTCGCCGCTGCCGAGCCTGTCAGCACGCATTTTTATTTGTTTTTCTGATTCCTCGCCCGAAATATAAAGAATATCCGCATTTTCCGCCATAAGACCTGCCGTTTGAAGCAGCAGTGTGGATTTACCTATACCGGGGTCGCCTCCGACAAGTACAAGCGAACCGATTACAAGACCTCCGCCGAGGACCCTGTCAAGTTCACCTATCCCGCAAAGAAGCCGTTCTTCATTTGATGCGGTTACGCTTTTTAGCGTTACAACTTTTGAGTCCGGCGCAAGCTTTCTTTCGGGAGAAGCGCCGGCGGGAGAAACGCTTATTTTGCGTTCTTTAAGGCTGTTCCATGCGCCGCAGGAGGTACATCTTCCAAGCCATTTCGGGCTTTCGTAGCCGCACTCGTCACACAGATATACTGTTTTGCTTTTTGAAGCCATAATTATCACCGCTTTAAACTTTTAAATATAATAAATTGCGGCTGACCGTAGCAGCCAGCCGCAGATTTTAATGCATTTTCATTATTGCATAAACAATTGCCCAAATATCAAGCGCATAAAACACGACAAAAAGAAGCGCATATACAATAGAAAAAATATTTCTCTTTTTGTCTGTCATTTTCTCCGGCTCACAGGAAACTATAATGGCGTAAATAACTCCGAGAAGTATCGG
>CACZWD010000011.1 GCA_902784805.1 uncultured Ruminococcus sp.
TAGTAAAGACAACCTGTTTTTTAAAGGACATAAATGATTTTGCAAAATTCAACGAAATTTATGCAGAATATTTTACAGGAAAGCCTGCCCGCTCCTGTGTTGAGGTTTCGGCGCTTCCCAAAGGAGCACTCCTCGAAATAGAAGTAATTGCAATAAAAAAATGAATGAAAAAGCAAATACGCCGAAGTGCAGAGGAAAGGAACAGTCATAAATATGAATATTAATCAGCTTAAATATGTACTTGAAATTGCCGCTTCTTCATCCATGCGGGAGGCATCAACGAAATTATACATATCTCAGCCGGCACTTTCTGCCAGTATTCGCGAGTTGGAAGAGGAACTCGGAATACTGATTTTTGAGAGGACAAATAAAGGAATCTCGCTTACGGATGCAGGCAGAGAATTTCTTTCTTATGCAAAGAAAACCGTTGGACAATATGAAATTCTTGAGGAAAGGTATCTGAATAAAGATAATAATAAAGAACACTTTTCTGTTTCCACACAGCACTATAATTTTGCTATTAAAGCATTTACCGAAGTGATAAAAGAAATTGATCCGGACAAATTTGTTTTTTCAATTCACGAAACAAAAACAAAAGAAGTGCTTGAAGATGTCAGAACTTTAAAAAGCGAAGTGGGAATTGTTTCATTCTCCGGCTCCAATGAAGCGGTAATTAAAAAAATTTTTAGAGATTATCAGTTAGACTTCACCCCGCTTATGAGAAGAGATACATATGTTTATGTCTGGGAAAATCATCCGTTTGCAGGCAAAAATGAGATTTCCATTGACGAAATGCAAAAATACCCATGCATAGCTTTTGATCAAAGCGATGACAGTAATTTTTATCTTACGGAAGAAGCTATGGCGGATTATTCATTTGATAAAATGATTAAATCTGATGATAGAGCGACAACAATGGAAATCATTGCAAGTCTTGAAGGATATTCGATAGGATCTGGAATGCTTTCCGGATCGGATGCAATACTTAAAGGGCTTGTAGCCATAAAATTAAAAGAGGAGGATCCGCTTACCATAGGATATATAACCGGAAAAGGAAATGCTATGTCGGTTTATGGAAAAGCGTACATTGATAAACTTCTTAAATATAAAGAAATCTGAATTTGAAAAACAATTTTTATACAGACGCAACTTTTGTGTGGTGCGGTTGCGATAACCAATACTTATCACCGATAATAAAAACGAACGAATTTACAAACGCCTCTGTTTGTGCTATAATACAAGCATAGAAAAAAGAGGAGGCGTAAGTAATGGTTAGATTTGAAACCAACAAACAGAATCACACGATGTGTTGTCGAATGCTTATCTCCCGGGCATATAATTTGGCTGGGGCGTTCGGCTGTTCGTGTACGCGCCTCATAAAAAAGTGACATGGATTTTTATATCTGCACTGCCATTTGCCCGGGAGCTTACAGTTAAGCCCCCGGTTTTTTTATAACATAGTAAATTGCGTGCGAAAGTGCGCAATTAGCTTGTTTCAATTGCCCCCAAGAATGGGGGTTAGGGGGTTGATGCGTTGGAAACGCTTTTTTATATTGCATTGGAGCCTGAGGATTCCCCGGTGCTTTCAGAGGGCAAAGCGGGCGCACACAAAATTCAAGGTATTGGAGCAGGGTTTGTTCCCGACGTATTAAACACCAAAATATATGATGAGGTTTTCAAAGCATCAAATCAGGACGCATTTGAAACTTCTAAGCTGCTTGCAAAGAAAGAAGGTATCTCGGTTGGTATTTCTTCCGGCGCTGCGCTTTTTGGAGCAATAGAGCTTGCAAAACGACCGGAGAACAAAGGTAAAGTGATCGTTGCATTACTGCCGGACAGCGGAGACCGCTACTATTCAACGGCTTTATTTACAGAATAAATGACAGGCGTACTAAAATGAGGAGCTTCATAAAAGCGGAAGAAAGCTGAAATCAAATCAGACTGATATTGTGAAAGTATGTGAAATTATGAGTTTTATAAATGATATATATGATTACATAAAAAGCGGAGAAACTGAAACCGAAAAATTAGGGCTTGAGATTGAACATTTTGTTGTAGACAAAAATGGCATTCAAATTGAATTTGATGAGATCTCTTCCCTCATAGACATGGTCGGAAAAGAATTGGAAGCTGAAATAATATATATGGATGGGTATCCGGTCGGATATGCAAATGAAAAATATTCAGTCAGTCTTGAACCGTCCTGCCAATTTGAAATAAGTATAAACCCTTATTCGGAATTGTCCGAAATAGAAAATGTGTACAAAGAATTTATTTCTGTTTGGAAGCCAATATTCAATGAGAGAGGATATCAGCTCATTACTAAAGGAAACCTTCCGCTTGTAGAACTCGGTTTGATTACACCTGACGAAATCCCGTTGTCTCCCAAAAAGAGATACCTGTATATGGACGCTTATTTCAGAAAAAGCGGGAAATATGGAAAATACATGATGCGGGCATCTGCGTCCACGCAGGTTTCCGTTGATTATAGTTCGGAAGATGATCTGATCAGAAAGCTCCAAGTGCTGCAGAAGATCTCACCTATACTTATGATAATGATGGAAAACAAAACCGACAAGGCTTCAACTCTGCCAGAAGCACCTGATAGACCGCATTTGTTCAGAATTCAGGAATGGGATGATCTTGATCCTGACAGAACCGGTTTCTTCCCCCACTCATTTAATTCGGATTTCGGATATAAAAAAATAGCGGATGTGATATACCATACGCCTCTTATTTTGCTTGCTGATAATGATTCTACGATCAATGTGGGGCAAAAGAATGCCGAAGATCTTTTTATGGAAAAAATTTTGCGCGAAGAAGAACTTGACGTTACAAGAAGAAAGCAGCTTACAGAGCATTTTCTTTCTATGGGTTTTTTCCATTTCAGAATTAAGAAATATATTGAAATACGGGTTGCGGACAGTGTACCAATAAAAAAGGCACTGGGCTATGTCGCTCTTTTGAAAGGCCTTGTCTACTCAAATCGTAATCTGGATATTCTTGCAGAAGAACTTTCGGAAATTGATGAACTTGATAAAATACAGGATACTGTTCATAAAATCGAGATCGAAGGTTCTAACGCGGTTGTATATAGGGACATGACCGCTGCACAGTGGGCTTTGCACCTCATTGAATTAGCTGAGGGTAATCTTTCCGAAAACGAGAAGGAGTATCTGAGCCATGTGTGAACTTTTAGGTGTAACTGCTAATACAAAAATCAAGATGAACGAGTTGTTTAAGATCTTTTTCAGCCACAGTGAGGAACATCGAAACGGCTGGGGACTTGTATTGTTGGATGACGATGTGTTTTCTATAGATAAGGAACCGAAAAAAGCTATTGACAGTCTATATCTCAAAAGTAAATTAAAAGATAATATAGAAACCGCAAGGTGCATAGCGCACATCAGAAAGGCAACAATAGGCGAAGTGAATGTCAATAATACGCATCCTTTTTTAAAAAATGACGATTCCGGAAGAAGGTGGGTTTTGGCACATAACGGAACAATATTTGAATCCGAAGCACTTTCGCCTTACCAGTATATTCAGGAAGGTACAACAGACAGTGAAAGGATATTGCTCTATATCGTTGATGAAATAAACAAACTATATCAGAAGAAACACGATTTGTTGAACGAGAAGGAGCGAATCGGTATAGTTGAAGAAGCTATTAAAACGATTGTACCGGGAAATAAACTAAATCTTTTGATTTTTGACGGAGACCTGCTTTATGTACACAAAAATGAAGCAGGCACCCTCTATAAAAAAGAATTAAAGGAGGGCATGATTTTTTCTACACAGCCACTTGATGAAAACGGATGGCTTGAATTGCCGCAAAATCAGCTCTTGGTTTATAAAAGCGGAAATTTGGTGCATATAGGACAAAAACATAATAGTAGCTATATTCATAGTGAAGAAAGAATGAAGCTCCTCTATCTTGCCTATTCGGAATTGTAAATATGAAACGTTATAACCATATTTTATAGCCATCTATAAGAGATAAGTATTAGCCAATGAAGCATAGCCGTGATATAATAATTAATAAAAGGATTATGAAAATTAAGAGTATTTATATCGGTGATCTTTAACCGATATAATAATTCCCCAAAAAAGAGAGTGTGTTTACCATGAAAAGTTTATATGATGATAATTTCCAAGAAACAATATCAAACGCAGCATTACCTATTATTGCAGATATTTATTCGGACGGATGTGTAGGTTGTAAGTATATTTCTCCGATTTTAGCGGAAGCGGAAGATGCATACAGGGACAAAATCGGCTTTTTTAAGTTGAACGCCGCATTCAATGAGAAAATTCCGGCTAAGTACAATGTGCTTTCCGTACCTACATTACTGTTCTTTAATGAGAATGGAGAGTTTTTGAAATCAGTAACCGGATTGAAGTCATACGAAGAACTGGAAGATAAGATAAAGGAGATTTTTAAATGATAAAAATCAAGCAGACAGATTTTGAAGCAATCGTCCGATACGCCAAATCAAATTTACCCGAAGAAGCGTGCGGACTCATAGGCGGAACTGTACATGGCGACGAAAAAACCGTTGAAAAAATATATTATCTTGAAAATACAGACCATTCCAACGAGCATTTTTCGCTTGATGTAAAACAACAGCTTACAGCTATAAAGGATATGAGAGCAAACAATCTTTTGCCACTCGGGAATTTCCATTCGCATCCGGAAACACCGGCAAGGCCGTCGGATGAGGATAAAAAATTTATTCTGGATAAAAATGCAAGCTATATGATTTTATCGTTAGAGTACGGGCCAACACTCAAAGCCTTTGTAATTTCCGATGAAGGAATAACAGAGGAGCAAGTTTTAATAATCGGAAAGGATGAAATACAATGAATTTAAATATCAGCGGAACGCAAAAAAAATACGAGGACGGAATAACTCTTGCTTATCTTATTGAAAAGGAAAAAATACAAACACCGCAATATGTTACGGCATCGGTCAATGACGAGCTTATCAGTGCGTCTGAATTTGAAAATGTAACACTTAAAGACGGAGATAACATCGAATTTCTGTATTTTATGGGAGGTGGCTGCTGATGGCACTTTCAGGAGAGCAGATAGAAAGATATTCAAGACATCTGATCCTTAAAGATGTCGGTGTCAAAGGTCAAAAAAAATTACTTGAAAGCAAGGTTTTGATTATTGGAGCAGGGGGACTCGGCGCACCTGCCGCACTGTATCTTGCCGCTGCCGGAGTCGGAACGATAGGTATTGCCGACGCGGATGAGGTCGACCTTTCAAATTTACAAAGACAGATCATACATTCTACGCCCAATATAGGAAAATCCAAGGTACAGTCTGCCAAAGAGCGTATAAACGAGCTCAATCCCGATGTTACGGTAAATACATACAGGACTTTTATCAAAGCCGATAATATTTTGGATATTATATCCGATTATGATTTTATTATTGACGGAACAGATAATTTTCCTGCCAAGTTTTTGATAAATGATGCGTGTGTAATCGGTAAAAAACCTTTTTCTCATGCAGGGATAATTCGCTTTCAAGGTCAGCTTATGACATATGTTCCGGGTAAAGGACCTTGTTATCGCTGTATATTCAAAGAACTGCCGCCAAAGGACGCAATCCCCACCTGCAAGCAGGCAGGAGTTATAGGTGCTATGGGCGGAGTTATAGGCAGTCTTCAGGCTATGGAGGCAATAAAGTATATTATCGGAACAGGTGAGCTTCTTACAGGTTATTTGCTTACATACGACGCGCTAAAAATGGAATTCAGAAAAATAAAATTACCGTCAGCGGTAAAAGATTGCCATGTTTGCGGCGAAAACCCGACGATACTTACACCGTTTGACTATGAACAAACACAATGCGAAGGAATATAAAGAACCAAACATTCCATTACGGATGATTTGCGGTTATTGAGGGAATGAAAGAAATGAATTTGAACACTCAGCTTCTACATGGAAATTTCAAATGTGAAGACAAAACAGGAGCAACGCTTGCTCCAATATATCAGTCAAGTGCATTCGGCAAATCAAGTGCGGAGGAAATTGAAAAGATATTTAATAATGAGTTGCCGGGGTTTGCATATTCAAGGATATCAAATCCGACTACATTTGCATTTGAACAGCGTATCACTTATATTGAAAACGGAATCTCATCTACAGCCACATCATCCGGTATGTCGGCAATCAGTATGACATTCCTGAATATTGTCAGAAGCGGAGATGAGATTATTTCTACAACATCGATTTTTGGCGGTACTCTTGACTTATGGAGTAATTTAAAAAAATTAAGAATAACCGTAAAATTTGTTGATGAAATAACCGAAGAAAGTTTATCAAAGGCTGTATCTTCAAAAACAAAAGCGGTCTTTGCCGAAACAATAGGTAATCCCAAATTAAATGTTACCGATATAAAAAAAGCGGCAGATGCGGCACATAAGCTTAATTTACCGTTTATCTTGGATAATACCGCCGCAACACCGTATCTTGTTACAGGGATTCCTTTGGGCGCCGATATTGTTATCAATTCAACATCAAAATATATTAACGGTCACAGCAGTTCAATAGGCGGCATAATAACAGACGGTGGAAAATTTGATTGGAATAACGGAAATTACCCGTCTCTTGATAAATATAAAAAATACGGTAAGTTAGCCTTTAGTGCAGCCTTAAAAAATGATACTTTGAGAAATTACGGTGCCTGTATAAGCCCTCAGAATTCTTTTTTAAACTCAATAGGCTTGGAAACACTCGGACTCAGAATGGAAAGACATTGTGAAAATGCACTTAGGCTCGCACAATGCATGGAGAATAAACCGGGAATACATTCTGTTAATTATCCTCTGCTCGATACAAATCCTTGGCATGACATAGCCAAAAAACAATTCGGGGGCAAAGGCGGAGGTATTTTCACGATGAGATTATACACAAAGCACCGTGCATTCGAATTTATTGACAGGCTTAAATACGCAATTATTATAACAAATATCGGCGATACAAAAACTCTTGTAGTTCATCCTTCGTCTACAATATATGCGCACAGCGATAACAGGACAAAAGAAAAAGCCGGAGTTTACGACGATATGATACGGATAAGCGTCGGTATTGAGGATATAGATGATTTAATTTCGGATTTTACGGATGCTCTTGAATATGTAAATACAAAATACGGAAATGAGGTATCAGAATGAGCAAACTTAAAAAATATGCAGATAATCAAAGAAAGATAAAGCCTTCAGATATTGATAAATTGGATTTTGAAAATATCACATTGTTGGATCTGAGGGAGCAAGACGAATATATTGTTTCAACATTGCCGGGTGCAGTCAATATTCCGATGAGTGACATAGGTGCAACGATAAACAATTTCCCAAAAGACAAGCAAATACTTGTATTCTGCCGTGAGGGAGACTGGAGCGAAGAGGTTTTGGAGCTACTTTTGGATGTGGGATACGATGCGTATGAATTGGAGGGTGGCTTTAACGCATACAGAAATAAACCAAAGACCTCTGACACCCGTGAAGAAAAGATAGAAGAAAACAATAATTATTTTCTTGATGTGAGAGGACTCAAATGTCCCGGACCTATTGTGAAAACAGGAGATAAGATCCGAAGTGTTGAAAGCAATGCCGTTTTGACTATCGTAGCCGATGAGGCAGCATTTTATTCCGATATTCGCGTTTGGTGCGACAGAACCGGGAATATACTTCAGGAGCTTTCAAAAAATGGTGAAGAAATAACAGCTGTAATAAAAAAGAGCAACACTCCTCCTGCCATGAATACATCGTCTGATTCCGGAAATGACAAAACAATGGTTGTTTTCAGCGGTGATCTCGATAAAACGATAGCTGCATTTATTATTGCCAACGGAGCTTTGGCAATGGGAAGAAAAGTTACAATATTCTTTACCTTTTGGGGACTTAATGTTTTGAGGAAAAGCAAAAAGGTCAAGACTCAAAAAAGCCTTATAGAGAAAATGTTTGGTTTTATGATGCCGAGAGGAACAAAAAAGCTTGGCTTATCAAGGATGAACATGGGTGGTGCAGGTGCAAAAATGATTCGTGCCGTAATGAAATCAAAAGGTGTAGATTCGCTTGAAGAATTGATTGAACAGGCTATAAAGCACGGTGCCCGTATTGTCGCTTGCCAAATGTCAATGGATATTATGGGAATAAAAAAAGAAGAGCTAATTGACGGAGTAGAGCTTGGAGGTGCCGCAACCTTTTTAGGTTCCGGAGAAAATTCTGACATGAGCCTTTTTATATAGCTATAACAAATACTTATAACCAAAGATAAATAACATGTAATTTTCAGATATATTTTTATATGCTATAATATGTATATAACCTATTAATTCTATAGGCAACGTATTTTTTGAAAGAGGGTGGCTCAGTATGACACAGTTATATAAACGATGTCGAATGCGAATGTGTAAATTAACAGTAAATCGTAATAAAAAAATTTAAATAAGAGAGGTAATCAAAATGAAAAAATTTATCAATATATTATCTGTAATAACAATATTCGCATTATTATTAAACATTACACCCGTATTTGCCGCTTCCAACGCAAAAACATATACAGTAACGCTGCAAACGGACAGCAGAGTCAAATACAGCGGCGCAAAAGCTTCATTCACTATAAAAAGTACTGCCTATAAGAGTGTATATGCAAAATTAACAGCATCGGCAGAAAAGGATTATTATATAGAGGGTATAAATGAATATCCCGAAAATTCAGCCGATATAAAGTATAATCAAAAGACCGGAGAAGTTTTTATAGAAAATGTGAAGAATGATTTTACGATCATTCCGCAGGTAAAAATCAAATCCGTACCGTCAAGTCTTGATGTTTCATATGATTTTATTGAAGGCGGTATATACAGTGAATCAAACCCTGCCGCAACAATTGTGTTTACGGCAAATGTAAGTAATTCTGACGGCAATCCGGTACCGAATACCGAAGTATATTTCAAGCCGTATTCAAATGAAAGTTATACAAAAACTCTGAAAACCGACTTGTCCGGAACGGCAACAGCAAAGTATTCATATGCTCTTGAAAAAGGCAAAAATGCAGACTTTGAAGCAAAATTTGCTTTAGACAAATCGTTTTCGCAAACAGTAAATAACATTTCATTCAATGTTATTCTTCAAAAGAAATCTGATCTGGAGCTTTATACAAATCAGGTGTTTGCATCGCCTGCAAATGAGAAAAAGGGTAAAGTTACAGGCATTAATCCCGACTATGAATATTTCACGGGTGTACTGCATCAAGGGGCGATAAATACAGCATCTGGCGAATGGTTAACGCCGAAAAAAGGAGAGATTGACGGCTTGGCTCCCGGACAGTATGCGTTAAGATTCAAAGAACGCCAGGAGGGTAATACAATATATTTACATTCGGATTATGATTATTTTACGATAGACAGAGCTATCTGGACAGTTACTTTAAACGCAAGTGGTGAAGTCGCTGCCGACAATGCCAAACTTTACGCCGGTCCGGGCGGAGATGTGTATTATTATATAAGCGTTGCCGACGGATATGCTGTTTCGGATTATTCGGTGAATAAACCTAATTATATTCGCAGTATTGAATATAATGCAGACGGCGGCTATATTCATATCAGCGGTATAACCGGCAGTATAATATTGAATATTACATCAGAGGAATTGTAAAAATTTCAATATACCCAAAATGCCGACAAGGTGTTTTGGGTATATTTATAAACTAAATAATGATTTGGAGGAAATAACATGAAAAAAAATAATATAATAGAAGCATTCCTGTTTGCTGTTTTTCTGATAACCGTTTCGGGACTGACTGCCTTTGCGGCCACATATACAACAGATTTACCGGAAGATATAATATGGTACACATCATCTTCCGGCAGCAATACAACAGACACTGTAGCCCTTTCTACAAGCTCAACAAAATCACTTTACCCGCAGGCTCCTGACGGAAAATATATAGACAGGGTATATTTTACATATAACGACGGTGAAACACCGGATGCGGATGCAACAGTTACATATGACGGTGCAAGGAAAAGATATACCGTTAAATTTCCTAAAGTAAGCGGAGAAGTAAAAGAAATAACGGTTGTCTTACAGGATACTGAAAATGTCTATCTGCGATATACGGGTGTTCAAGATATAGGCACAAATGAAAGTTCATCATACAGAGGTTATAAAATCAATGTATATGCCACACTTGAAACAATCGACGGTTCTCCGGTAACGGATGTTGCAGTAGGTGCAATAATAGCAGGCAGAACCCGTACAGCTTCGTCTGACGAATCAGGAAACATTACACTGACATCAAATTCCACAATTACCGAGAATTCAAGTGTTTCCGTTTATTCCGCTGCAAAGGAGTATAATATTGCAGACAACACTCTGAATATTATTGCACCTTCAAAGCTTTCGGGCGAAATATTCGTTGTGACAGATTTTATTGAAGATAACACGTCAGATAGCAGCGAAAGCGATGCATACGGCAGCATAACAATAAACGACACTTCAAAATCATATGTTTATTCGGTTAAAGACCCAAACCAAAGTCCGTATAATGCCGAGATAATAAATGTTGAAAATAATGTGATTACAGATCTTACTGACGGTAGATACTATATACGCTCAAAGCCGTATTACGATAATGCCGCAACAACCTATTATCTTGCGTCAGAAGCAACCAGCGTAGATGTAAATAAAAGCACATATGAAACCGTAACCGTTAATTTTACCGCAGGAAAAAATGTTACATACAGCTTGGAAAAAGACGGTGAGAGCATATCATCACTTTCTTTTACCGCTGTAAAATCACAATCGTCTGCAATGGACGGGAGTGTTGATGTTTACTATGCTGTTGATGAAGGGTATATTCTTGATGGATTTAAGGTAAACTCCGCTTCGGGTACAGCCAGCGTAGCGTTTAATGACGGAACACTTACAATTTCCGCACCGACAACAAAGTCATTTTATATTGCGGCAAATACAAGGCAGGCAGGTGCCACGACACAAATAGGAGCTTTAAATTTAAGCTCTCACGAGGACAGCAAAAGCGGAAACAGTACGCTGATCATTTCCGGCACATTATTATCATACGGCAGTGGTATAAGTGGTAAAACGGTTACACTCTACAATGGTCCTTCAGCATTGCTTAATGCAGCTACCGATGAAAGCGGAGGCTTTAAATTTGAAATTTCAAACCCTGTTGCCGGCGATTATGCTTTTTCGGCAGGCTTTAAGGGCGATGATGATTATGATAAATCAACATCCGATACTCTTAATGTGACGGTAGTAAAGCCTGAAACTCCGCAAATTATAAATGTTATTGGTACATCAGGTAACGGTGCGGCAGACGGAAGCTTTGAAATTGTAAGCGGATTACCCGACAGTGCCGAATTTGAGTATAATAAGACAAGGAATCCCGACGCCGAATACAATGGAACTTCCTTGCTTGATTTACAGAAAGTATCAGGAAAAAGCGCCGATAGTTTAAGCACCGGTAAATATTATGTGAGAAATGCAGTGTTCATAAATGGTAATACATTTTACTTGCCCTCTTCTTCTACTGAAATTTCGATTGCACCCGCTCCTTATACGGTAACACTGACCGGAAGCGGTGCTGAATGGAAGGATGAAAGCGGAAATCCAATTAACCAAGCAACTGTTCGTGTGGGAGAAACAAAAACCGTAAGACTTGCAACAAATTATGATACATACGACATTCTGCCTCTTGAATATGATAATGAAAATGCCGAAATAACATATGACGCAAGCACGGGAACAGTTACATTGTCAGACTTAAAAAAATCCATCTCTGTTAATGCTGTCGCTGTCAAAAAGACTTTAAATTATGTTACGGTAAAAACAAATGAAAACATAACCGTAAATGATAATATTGTAAATGGTAATGTCTGGGCTTCAATTTACGGAAGAAATTCAGATCCCATCAATGCCGTAGCAATATTGGCGGCATATAGTAATATCAGATTGGAATTTTCAATAATTAATAATATAATCCTTCAAGGTTCAAAAACCGATGTTGTCTTTGACATTGCTAACGAAAGTGTAAACACATCCGATATTGAGTATAAAATATTTGTTTGGGATAGCTTAAACACCATTCAACCGTTAACTGAATGAATTTATATTTGATATTAGGGAGCAGTTCGCCGGCAATGCGGACTGCTCCTTTTTTCCGGCAGTAATAATATGAATTTGCGCTGTATAAATTGCAGAACGCAGTTCAATGAAAAAGTTGCCGATATGTTTTTCATACAATTCTGAAAAGAGCCGTAAATAAAATGGTATAGAAAATGTGTATAATGAGTTTTAACAGAACCAACAAATAGACGAAAAAGCTTCTGAATGAAGCATAGAGCGCAGGTGTTGTATTTTCTACATAATAAATAAGCCGCAAGTAAGTTTTATACCCATACTTGCGACTTTATTTTTTTATTTACTTATTTATTTTACTGCTGCAAAAGCATCATCCAGTGCTTCTATCAAATCCTGAACATTTTCAGTACCAATAGAAAGTCTTATGGTGTTTGGCTTAATGCCCTGATCCAGAAGTTCATCAGGCTCAAGCTGTGAGTGTGTCGTTGATGCGGGGTGAATAACAAGCGATTTAACATCGGCAACATTTGCAAGAAGTGAGAATATAGCAAGGTTATCAATGAATTTCTTTGCTGTTTCTTCATCACCTTTAATTTCAAATGTGAATATCGAACCGCCGCCATTGGGAAAGTATTTTTTATAAACCTCATGACTCGGTTCACTTGCAAGGGACGGATGATGAACAGCCTCAACCTGGGGATGCTTGTTTAAGTAGTCAACAATTTTCAATGCGTTTTCTACATGGCGCTCAACTCGTAGAGAAAGTGTTTCAAGTCCCTGCAGGAAGATGAACGAGTGGAACGGTGACTGCGTTGCACCTGTGTCACGAAGAAGTATTGCACGGATATATGTAGCAAATGCAGCCGGTCCTACCGCGTCAGAAAAACTGATGCCGTGATATGACGGGTTTGCTTCCGAAATCCACGGATACTTGCCCGAAGCCTTCCAATCAAAAGTGCCTCCGTCTATGATAACGCCGCCGATTGCAGTACCGTGACCGCCAATGAACTTTGTAGCACTGTGAACAACTATATCTGCGCCGTACTCAATAGGTCTTACGAGGTACGGCGTTGCGAATGTGGAATCGATTACAAGCGGAATATTGTGCTTATGTGCCACATTTGCTACCTTTTCAATGTCAATTACATTTGAATTCGGATTACCGAGTGTTTCAATAAAAATGGCCTTTGTTTTATCATTTATTGCGGCTTCAAACGAGCCTTCTTCATCCGGATCAACGAATGTTGTTGTTACATTGTTATTAAGCGGAAGCGTATGCGCTAAAAGGTTATATGTTCCGCCGTATATTGTCTTTGATGCGACAATGTTTTCGCCCGACTTTGCAAGTGCCTGTATTGTATAAGAAATAGATGCCGCGCCGGATGCAACGCCAAGAGCTGCAACACCGCCTTCCAAAGCTGCGATTCTTTGCTCAAATATATCCTGAGTAGGATTCGTGAGCCTTGAATAAATGTTTCCTGCATCTCTCAAACCAAAACGGTCTGCAGCGTGCTGTGAATTATGAAATACATAGGATGTACTCGCATAAATCGGAACGGCGCGTGCGTCAGTTGCCGGATCGGCCTGTTCCTGTCCCACATGTAATTGTAATGTTTCAAATCTATATTTTTTGTTTGCCACTTTATTTTCCCCCAATTCTGATTTTTGATTTTTATTTTTTGGATTAATAATCTTATTTAATATATTTGATAAACTCATAATTTTTCACCTCAAAATTTTAACATCGTGCCTAAATACACATTCGGTAAGTGTTGCACATGATACATCGAAGCAATTTAGTTATAATGAAGTTAACTTGCTTCATTGTTTCAGATACCTCCTTTTAAAGCATATATTTCCGATATGCTCTCGATGTTTTTATTATAGCACTTAATATTTCACATGTCTAATTCATAATTGCAATGAGTTTTAATAGTTTAAAGCTATAAGTTACAAACAAAGCCGTTCTTTTATGGTTTATCAATAACAACTATTTCAGCGCAAAAAAACAAAGAGCCGAAGCTCCCAATGTCATCCTTAGCTTAATAACATTGTCTGTTTTACCGCATTTTTCATTAAATCCTATAACACCACCCGCACCATGTCGGGGCAAGCATATAAACGCTTGCTCTGATTTTTTATAAAAATTCAAGCATATATCTATTTTTATACAAATTAAGCAATTTCGTTAAAAAATACGGCTTAATTTATAAATTTTATTGACTTTGACAGTTGGCTGTGATAAAATATAGACGATGAGTGTTTATTTTTATGTAAAAAGGAGCATGTAATATGTATAGTAAAAATGATGTTTCAAACTATATTAAATCAGAGGACGTAAAGTTTATAAAGCTTGCTTTTTGCGACATATTCGGTGTGCAAAAAAATATATCTGTTATTGCAGACGAATTAGATAGAGCGTTTGAGCACGGCATTTCCTTTGACGCGTCGGCAATACGCGGCTTCGGTGATGAAGCAAAGTCGGATTTATTTCTTTTCCCCGACCCGTCAACCATTGAAGTTTTGCCATGGCGTCCGTCACAAGGAAAGGTTGTAAGAATGATATGCGATATTAAAAAACCTGACGGAACACCGTTTGAAACGGATACCCGTTATATTTTAAAAAATGCCGTTAGTTGCGCAAAAGAAAACGGAATAGAATTAAATATAGGCGCGGAATTTGAATTTTATCTCTTTAAAACAGATGATGAAGGCGAGCCGACAGATGTTCCTTTTGATAATGCGGGCTATTTTGATATTGCGCCTTTTGACCGCGGGGAAAACGTCCGCCGTGAAATTTGCCTTACCCTGGAGGATATGGAGATATACCCCGAAAGCTCACATCATGAAGAAGGTCCGGGACAAAACGAAATTGATTTTAAATATTCCGCTCCTCTTTCAAGCGCCGATAACGCGGTTACTTTTAAATCCGTCACCCAGGCAATAGCGGCAAAAAACGGGCTTTACGCAAGCTTTATGCCAAAGCCTGTTAAAAATTCAAGCGGAAACGGAATGCATATAAACATTTCACTTAACGACAAATCGAAAACCGACAGCTTCATAGCCGGTATTCTTGAAAACATAAGCGGAATTACCGTTTTTTTAAATCCGCTGCCCGAATCATACGAGAGACTGGGAAGTAAAAAAGCGCCGCTATATATAACATGGGCGGAGGGTAACCGTTCACAGCTTATACGTATTCCTGCCGAAACAAGCGAAAGAAGCCGCTTTGAAGTGCGTTCTCCCGACCCTATGGCAAATCCGTATCTTGCGTATGCGCTTCTGATATACGCAGGTGTTGACGGCGTTATAAACAATAAAAAGCTTTGCAAGCCGTGCAATATCAATTTATACAATGCCGGTAAAAGTGTTACCGAAAAGCTTTCCGTCTTGCCGAAAAATTTTGACGAGGCGATAAAGTGTGCGGAAAACAGCATAATTGTAAAAAAATATTTACCTGAAAACATAATTGATATATTAAAAAAATATAACAGTAAACCGGAGTGAAAAACATGCTTTTTGGCAAAGAAG
Organism: uncultured Ruminococcus sp.; assembly: GCA_902784805.1. GTDB lineage: Bacteria > Bacillota > Clostridia > RUG12999 > RUG12999 > RUG12999. Next base: position 15,653 of record CACZWD010000011.1, read on the forward strand.
AAATAAGCATACTTGTGGTTTCAAAATCCGGCAAGATATTTGACGCGCTCGGTGATTTATTAAACGGTCGGTTTTATACCGATATCAAGCAGGCTTTAAGTATCAGTGAAGCAAAACGTCTGACGCTTATGCAAAGCTTTGACATTGCGGTTATAAACGCGCCGTTAAAGGACGAAACAGGGATAGAATTTGCCATTAATTTATCTTCCGACAATTCCACAGGGGTATTGCTTTTAATAAATAACGAATATTACGACCGTGTTTTGGACGAAGTAACGGAGTACGGTGTACTTACCGTACCGAAACCATTGTCAAAACAAACCTTGTACGAAACGGTTAATCTGATTGCGGCAACCAATTTCCGCCTGAAAAAGCTTGAACATACAAACGCGAAGCTTACCGCGAAAATGGAGGAAATACGCGTTGTCAATCACGCGAAGTGGGTTTTGATAGAAAATTTGGGCTTAACAGAAGAAGAAGCGCACAAAATTATAGAAAAACAGGCTATGGATACACGGCAAACAAAACGCGAGGTTGCAGAAGCCGTATTAAAAACTTATAAAACGTCATAAAAAAGTACGCAAATTTACGCTGTTTGTGTAAAATACATAAAAAATATATAATACTTTGACAAATTTTTTTGTCATTTAACTATTGATTTTTATTTGTTAAAGTGGTATCATAAAAGTGTAAAAGGCAATGAGGCCTCGGATACACATCCGGACTCATTGTCTTTTTTTTATTTTACCGAATAAGGAGAGATGATTAATGAACAAGGTAACAGAAATGTTTGGAAGCAAGGTGTTTAACAGCGCTACTATGAAGGAGCGTTTGCCGAAGGAAGCCTATAAAGCGGTACAGAACGCCATTAAAAACGGCAAAAGGCTTGATTTGAATGTCGCAGATGTAGTCGCTAATTCAATGAAAGACTGGGCAATAGAAAACGGCGCGACACATTTTACTCACTGGTTTCAGCCTATGACGGGAGTTACTGCGGAAAAACACGACAGCTTTATTTCTCCTACCGACGATGGTCACATTATTATGGAATTTAAAGGCAAAGAGCTTGTACAGGGTGAGCCGGACGCGTCGAGCTTCCCTTCGGGAGGATTAAGAGCAACGTTTGAAGCGCGCGGATATACGGCGTGGGACCCGACCTCATTTGCTTTTATCAAGGGCAAAACCTTATGTATTCCGACAGCGTTCTGCTCATACGGCGGTGAAGCGCTTGATAAAAAAACGCCATTGCTTCGCTCAATGGAAGCAATCAACAAGCAGGCACTAAGGGTTTTAAAATTATTCGGAAACAATGCCACATCGGTTAAAACAACAGTGGGACCCGAACAGGAATATTTTTTGGTTGACAAAGATATGTTTGACAAACGCCCCGACCTTTTATATACGGGAAGAACATTGTTCGGCGCAAAACCACCGAAAGGACAGGAGCTTGACGACCATTATTTCGGAACAATAAAGTCAAGAGTAGCTGCGTTTATGAATGAGCTTAATGAAGAATTATGGAAGCTCGGAATACTTGCAAAAACGGAGCATAACGAGGTTGCTCCCGCACAGCATGAGCTTGCTCCGATATTCGCGACAACAAATATCGCGACCGACCACAACCAGCTGACAATGGAGCTTATGCAGAGAATCGCGAAAAAACACAATATGGTTTGTCTGCTTCATGAAAAACCGTTTGCCGGCGTAAACGGGAGCGGAAAACACAACAACTGGTCTATTTCGACAAGTGATGGCGTAAACCTGTTGGAGCCGGGCGAAACACCTCACGAAAACGCGCAGTTTTTACTTTTCCTTTGTGCCGTAATAAAAGCGGTTGACGATTATCAGGATTTGCTCAGAATTTCTGTTGCGTCGGCAGGCAACGACCACAGACTCGGCGCAAATGAGGCGCCTCCGGCTGTTGTTTCTATGTTTTTGGGCGATGAGCTTACGGAGATACTCGAATCTATAGTCAGTGATTCTTCCTACGACTCAAAAGAAAAGGTGCAGATGAAAATAGGCGTACACGTTCTGCCGAGATTTCCGAAAGACACAACCGACAGAAACAGGACAAGCCCGTTCGCGTTTACCGGCAATAAATTTGAATTCAGAATGTTAGGCTCATCGGCATCCGTTTCGGGAGCAAATATCGTTCTTAATACAATTGTCGCGGAAAGCTTAAAGCAGTTTGCGGACGAGCTTGAAAACAAAGAAAATTTCAACGATGCGCTCCATGAGCTTATAAAGAGAGTTATAAAAGAACATAAGAGAATTATTTTTAACGGTAACGGTTATGATGACGCATGGATTGCCGAAGCGGAGAGAAGAGGTCTTCTCAATCTTAAAACAACTCCCGATTGTCTGCCGTTTTACAATTCGGAAAAGAACAAAAAATTATTTACGGAGCATAAGGTTTTATCGCCTTCCGAGCTTAACGCAAGGTATGAAATAAAGCTTGAAACATATTCTAAAATATTAAACATCGAAGCTCTTACAATGGTGGATATGGTAAACAAGGATATTTTACCCGCAATTGCTGATTTCATAAAGGCTTTAAGCGAAGGTGTAAACAGTAAAAAAGCTGCTGTTCCGACAGCGGAATGTAAATACGAAGAAAAGATAATTTCAAAATTATCTACATTATCGGGTGTAATTTATGACAGATGTGAAGCGCTTGATAAATCGCTTATAGGCGCTATGGACTCCGAAGACGCGTTAAAGACGGCGGTTTATTATAAGGACACAGTCTTTAAGGCAATGAATGAATTACGTTTAAGCGTTGATGAAGCGGAGGTTATTACAGACAGAAAGTATTGGCCTTATCCCGGATACGGCGAGCTGCTTTTCAGTGTCAGATAGTTTTTAAGGAGGAATTTTTTATGGATAACACACAAATTGTAAGTTTAATTGATAAGGTAGTAAACGAGCAGGTTTTTGCCGTATGGTTTTTAATCGGCGCGGCGCTTGTATTCTTTATGCAGGCAGGCTTTGCAATGGTTGAAACAGGTTTCACAAGAGCAAAGAACGCAGGCAATATTATAATGAAAAACCTGATGGATTTTTGCATAGGTACGGTAATGTTTGTATTTCTGGGCTTTTCGCTTATGATGGCGGAGGACTACGTGGCAGGCTTTATAGGTATTCCGAATTTGAGCATTTTTACAAATTTCGGCGAATTTATAGAAGCAAACGCTTCAAGCTTTGTATTTAACCTGGTATTCTGCGCGACTGCGGCGACAATCGTATCGGGCGCTATGGCAGAGAGAACAAAATTTATTTCCTATTGTATATATTCGGGCGTTATTTCTCTTATTGTATATCCGATAGAAGCCGGCTGGGTATGGAACTCACAGGGCTGGCTTGTGCAGCTCGGTTTTCACGATTACGCAGGCTCGGCAGCTATTCATACTGTCGGCGGCGTGGCGGCGTTAATCGGCGCGATTATACTCGGTCCACGTATCGGCAAGTATAAAAAAGATAAAAACGGCAAGGTAATTAAAGTAAACGCTATTCCCGGTCACGCTATAACAATCGGCGCACTCGGCTGTTTCATTCTTTGGTTCGGCTGGTACGGATTTAACGGTGCGGCGGCGACAAGCGTTCCGGAGCTCGGTTCCATATTTCTTACAACGACAATTGCGCCTGCGGTAGCGACGGTAACATGTATGATATATACATGGGTAAAAAACGGTAAGCCCGATGTTTCAATGTGCCTTAACGCCTCTCTTGCGGGGCTTGTGGGAATTACGGCAGGCTGTGACGCGCTCGACGCTTTCGGTGCGCTTGTTGTGGGCGTTGTTTCGGGAATACTGGTTGTATTGGTTGTTGAGTTTCTTGATATAAAGCTCCATATAGACGACCCTGTCGGAGCGGTCGGAGTACATATGGCAAACGGCATATGGGGAACGCTGGCGGTAGGACTGCTTGCAAACCCCGACGCTCCTGCGGGACTTGAAGGCTTGTTTTATACGGGAAACGGAAGACTTTTTTTAGTTCAGCTTATCGGCATCTGCTCAATTATTCTCTGGACAACGGTTACAATGATAATTACGTTTAGAGTTATTAAAGCGACGGTCGGTTTAAGAGCAAGCGCCGAAGAAGAAATCGCAGGTCTTGACCTGACAGAACACGGACTTCCAAGCTCATACGCGGATTTTGCCACCCTGCCTCACATGGAATATAATCCGGACGCTCCGATACAGGTTACAGGCGATGTGCCGGTATCAGATGCGATAGAGGTAAGGAAAGTACCTACATTTAATGAAGAAAAAACAAATAAATTCACTAAAATAGAGATTATCTGCAAAGAGCGAATGCTTGAAGCGCTTAAAAACAATCTTATTGATATAGGCATTACGGGTATGACGGTATCGCACGTTATGGGCTGCGGAATACAAAAAGGCAAACCCGAATATTACCGCGGAGTTGAGCTTGAACCGAGCCTTATGCCTAAAATACAGGTGGATATAGTCGTGGCAAAGGTTCCTGTAAGACAGGTTATCGAAACGGCTAAAAAGGTGCTTTATACAGGGCATATAGGTGACGGCAAGATTTTTGTCTATGATGTTGAAAATGTTGTTAAAGTACGAACAGGCGAAGAAGGCTACGACGCTTTGCAAGACGTTGAGTAATTTACATTATCCCAAGCCGCAAAATGCGGCTTGGGAAGTTGAAATTTAAGGAGATTGCAGAATATGTGTTCAATTATGGGATACTGCGGACAAGGCGCAGATTTTGATATATTTAAGCAGGGGCTTTTAAAAACGCAGTCAAGAGGTCCTGACGATATGAGGATAATTGATACGGGCAGAGGACTTTTGGGTTTTCAGCGCCTTTCGATTATGGGGCTTCATCCTCAGGGCATGCAGCCTTTTGAGCTTGACGGAAATTATGTTGTATGCAACGGCGAAATATATGGCTATGAAAAAACAAAGGCGGAGCTTAAAAATAAAGGATATGTGTTTAAAAGCGATTCTGACTGTGAAATTCTGCTTCCGTTATATAAGGAATACGGTGTGGAAATGTTTAAAGCGCTGGACGCCGAATTCGCGCTTATTATATATGACGGCGAAAACGACGAATATATAGCGGCAAGAGACCCTATCGGCATACGTCCGCTGTTTTACGGCTATGACGCAAACGGCGCGGTAATGTTTGCCAGCGAGGCAAAAAACTTAATAGGACTTACCGATAAGGTTATGCCGTTTCCTCCGGGACATTATTATAAAAACGGTGAGTTTATACGCTACCGTGATGTTACCGACGTAAAAGAATATATTAATGATGATTTAAAGACAATATGTGAAAATATTCATAACAAGCTGGTTTCGGGAATTAAAAAAAGACTTGTTGCGGACGCCAAAGTCGGATTTTTATTAAGCGGAGGGCTTGACAGCTCACTTGTCTGCGCCGTTGCCGCAAAGCAGAGCGAAAAGCCCATACGAACTTTCGCGATCGGTATGAGCGAGGACGCGATAGATTTAAAATACGCAAAGCAGGTTGCCGATTATATAGGAAGCGAGCATAAAGAAATAATTATAAATAAAGATATTGTGATTTCAAGTCTTGAAAAGGTTATCAGTATTCTCGGCACATATGATATTACTACAATAAGAGCAAGTATGGGAATGTATCTTATTTGTAAGGCGATACACGAGCAGACGGATATACGCGTTCTTTTAACAGGTGAGATTTCGGACGAGTTGTTCGGATATAAATACACGGATTTCGCGCCGGACGCTGAGGAATTTCAGAAAGAAGCCGTAAAACGAGTTAAGGAATTATACGCGTATGATGTTCTTCGGGCAGACAGGTGCATAAGCGTAAACTCTCTTGAAGCAAGAGTTCCTTTCGGTGACCTTGATTTTGCGGAATATGTAATGAGCATTAACCCCGAAAAGAAAATGAATATTTACGGCAAGGGAAAATATCTTTTGCGTAAAGCCTTTGAAGGCGATTATCTCCCCTATGAAATTTTGTGGCGCGAAAAAGCGGCGTTTTCCGACGCGGTGGGACATTCAATGGTTGATTATTTAAAAGAGTACGCAAACGGTTTATACACCGATGATGAATTTAAAGAAAAATCGGAAAAATACACATTCGCGAAGCCTTTTACAAAAGAATCCCTTTTATACCGTGAACTGTTTGAAAAGTATTATCCCGGACAGGCGGAAATGATACCGGATTTCTGGATGCCCAACAAAAGCTGGAAAGGCTGTGATGTGGATGACCCGTCGGCGAGAGTTCTTTCAAACTACGGAGCGAGCGGAAAATAAAACTACGTAAAATTAAAATCGTCTGTTTTGGCGGAATGGAAGTGAAATAATTGGCTGTTCATGAAGAATGTGGTGTGTTCGGTGTTTTTTCTTCAGGAAGAACAGATGTGGCTGGGCTTACATACTACGGACTGTATGCGCTGCAGCACAGAGGTCAGGAATCCTGCGGAATTGTTGTAAATGATGACGGACTGTTTTATACTCATAAGGATATAGGGCTTGTCGGCGAGGTCTTTCATCACGCTCATATCAGCGGCTTTCCGGAGGGAAATATTGCGGTCGGTCACGTGCGATACAGCACGAGCGGAGGCTCTGACCGAAAAAATTGCCAGCCGCTTGAAGTAAATCATCAAAAAGGCAGGATAGCAATCGCTCATAACGGAAATCTTTCCAACGCAAGCGCTCTGAAAAACAAACTTGAGCTTACAGGCGCGATATTTCATACAACGAGCGATACGGAAATAATTGCGTATATCATAACAAAGGAACGGCTATCCTCTGATTCTGTCGAAGAAGCGGTCAGCCGCGCCATGAATATTATTGAAGGCGCTTATTCGCTGGTTATTATGTCACCGTCAAAGCTTATAGTTTGCCGTGACCCGCACGGTTTCAGACCGCTTTGCTACGGCAAGCGGGATGACGGGAGCATTGTTGTCGCTTCCGAAACCTGTGCCCTGAAAGCGGTGGGAGCGGAATTTGTCCGCGATGTTCTGCCGGGAGAGATACTTGTTTTTTCAAAGAACGGCATTGAATCAAGAAAAGAGCACTGCGGCAGAAATCCTAAGAGGATATGTATTTTTGAATATATATACTTTGCAAGACCCGATTCCGAAATAGACGGTGTATCTGTACATAAGGCGCGTAAAAAGGCGGGAATGATTCTGGCGGAATGTTATCCCGCAGATGCCGATGTTGTTATAGGTGTTCCCGATTCCGGGCTTGACGCCGCTCTCGGATTTTCGGCAGAGTCCGGTATTCCGTACGGGATAGGGCTTTTAAAAAACAAGTACATAGGCAGAACATTTATTGCTCCCACTCAGGAAACACGAATTGACAATGTAAAGATAAAACTAAGCGCTATCGGTGAAACGGTATCGGGAAAGCGTGTTGTTTTAGTGGATGATTCTATTGTGCGCGGGACCACAAGCGGAAGGATTGTTAAGCTTTTAAGGGATGCGGGTGCCGAAAAAATACATATGAGAATATCCGCGCCGCCGTTTTTGCATCCATGCTACTACGGAACGGATATAGATTCGGAGCGGCACTTGATTGCGTGCAGGTATTCGGTCTCGGAAATCGCGGAAAAAATAGGCGCGGACAGCCTTGGGTATCTTCCGAAAGAAAGATTGGGAGAACTGATTGGAAGCTGTGATTATTGCAGCGCCTGTTTTGACGGTGCATATCCGACAAGTATTGAAAGTAATCCGCGAAAAAACAAATTTGAAAAAAAAATATCTTCGGATTAAAATAATTTTTTGTATAAAATTAATGATTATACCAGGTGAAAAAACAAAAGAAGGTAGGTATTGTAAAGATGAGAGGGTTATATGATGAAAAATTTGAGCACGATGCCTGCGGTATCGGTGCTGTTATAAACATTAAAGGCAAAAAAGAACATAAAGTTGTTGACGACGCGCTGAAAATTGTGGAAAAACTGGAGCACAGAGCCGGAAAAGACGCGGCGGGCGAGGTCGGTGACGGCGTAGGTATAATGGTGCAGGTTTCACATGATTTCTTTAAAAAGCACAGCGGTTTTGAGCTTGGTGATGAACGGGACTACGGTGTCGGTATGTTTTTCTTCCCGCAGGATACGTTAAAAAGAAAACAGGCAATGAAAATGTTTGAGGTGATAACGGAAAAAGAGGGCGTCGGCTTAACCGGCTGGCGTGATGTGCCCATAAATCCCGGTATTCTCGGCAAAAAGGCAAAAGACAGCATGCCTTATATTATGCAGTGCTTTTTAAAACGTCCCGCGGATACCGAAAAAGGTATAGATTTTGACAGGAAGCTCTACATCATACGCAGAGAATTTGAACAGAGTAATGACAACACCTATGTTGTTTCTCTTTCATCAAGAACGATTGTGTATAAAGGTATGTTTTTGGTGGGACAGCTCAGAAAATTTTATCATGATTTGCAAAGCGAGGACTATAAATCCGCTATTGCTATGGTGCACTCACGTTTTTCCACAAACACAAACCCCAGCTGGGAACGCGCGCATCCAAACAGATTTTTGCTCCATAACGGCGAGATAAACACTATAAGAGGCAATGTCGACAGAATGATTGCACGTGAAGAAACCATGTCGTCACCCATACTTTCCGATGATATGGAAAAAATTCTGCCTGTTGTAAACGCAAAAGGCTCGGACTCCGCTATGCTTGACAATACGGTTGAATTTATGGTAATGAACGGTATTGACCTGCCTCTCGCAATGATGATTACCATTCCCGAGCCGTGGGATAAAATAGCAACTATGAGCAGGGCAAAAAAGGATATGTATAAATATTATTCCACTATGATGGAGCCGTGGGACGGTCCTGCCTCAATCCTTTTTTCCGACGGCGATACGGTGGGCGCAACTCTTGACAGAAACGGGCTTCGTCCTTCAAGATACTATATTACAAAGGATAATTATCTTGTACTCTCCTCGGAAGTGGGAGTGCTTGATTTTGCGCCTGAAAATATTGTCAAAAAATCACGCCTTCAGCCGGGTAAAATGCTTTTGGTAGATACGGTAAAAGGCGAAATTATCGATGACGCTCATTTAAAGGATTATTACGCGAGCCGACATCCGTACGGTGAATGGCTCGACAGATATCTGAAGAAGTTAAGTGAACTGCCCATACCCAATAAAAAGGTTGAAATGAACAGTCAAAGTACCCGTGACAGGCTTTACAAGGCATTCGGATATTCATACGAGGATATTGTAAATGTAATTTTGCCCATGGCAAAGGACGGTACAGAGGCAACGGCGGCAATGGGGATTGATGTGCCGCTTGCGGTTTTGTCACCCAATCATCAGCCGCTTTTTAATTATTTTAAGCAGCTTTTTGCGCAGGTTACAAATCCGCCCATTGACGCAATTCGAGAAGAATCGGTTACAAGCACTGCCGTTTATGCCGGCGCAGACGGTAATTTACTTGAAGACAAAGCGGAAAACTGCCGTGTGTTACAAATAAACAATCCGATATTGTCGGGAGTTGATTTACTTAAAATAAAAGCGCTTAACGGTGACGGATTTAAAGTGGAAACCGTTTCGCTTTTATATTACAAAAACACATCTTTGGAAAAGGCAGTGGAGCATCTTTTCGTAAAAATAGATAAAGCGTATAAAAACGGCGCAAATATTATAATTTTATCCGACCGCGGTGTAGATGAAAACCATGTCGCGATACCCTCACTTTTAGCGGTATCTTCGGTTGAACAATATCTTATAAGAACAAAGAAACGCACAAGCATTTCCATTATCCTGGAAAGCGCGGAGCCTCGTGACGTACACCATTTCGCGCTTCTTTTGGGTTATGGCGCAAGGGCGGTAAATCCGTATCTTGCGGAAGAAGCAATTTATGAATTGATTGAAAAAGGTATGCTTGATAAAGATTTGCATGTTGCGATAGACGATTATAACAGCGCGATTTTACACGGAATAGTAAAAATCGCGTCCAAAATGGGTATTTCCGCTTTACGTTCATATCAGTCCGCGCAGATTTTTGAAGCAATCGGAATCAACCAAAAAACGATAGACAAATATTTTACCAACACGATAAGCCGAATAGAAGGAATAGGTATAAACGAAATCGGCGAGTCTGTTGAATGGTTTCACTCCCATGCCTTCGACCCTCTCGGGCTGGGAGTTGATACCATGCTTGAAAGCACCGGCGAGCATAAACTGCGCAGCGGTGAAGAAAAATACGACCATTTATATAATCCGAAGACAATTGTCGCGCTTCAAAAAGCGACAAGGCTGGGAGATTATAAATTGTTTAAGGAATATACGGCTTTGGTTGATGATGAAACAAAACCGCATACTTTAAGAGGTCTTTTGGAATTTGCGTTTGATAAAACAACACCTGTCCCCATTGATGAAGTAGAATCTGCTCAAAGCATCGTGAAACGCTTTAAAACAGGCGCAATGTCGTACGGCTCAATATCGCAGGAGGCGCATGAATGTCTTGCAAAAGCCATGAATAAAATAGGCGGCAAGTCCAATTCGGGCGAAGGCGGTGAGCTGCCGGAAAGGCTCAAGTCCGACCTTTCAAGCAGCATTAAGCAGGTGGCTTCGGGACGTTTCGGCGTAACGAGCGAATATCTTATGAGCGCTAAGGAAATTCAGATAAAAATGGCGCAGGGCGCAAAGCCCGGAGAAGGCGGTCACTTGCCGGGCAAGAAAGTATATCCGTGGATTGCAAAAACAAGATATTCCACTCCCGGCGTATCACTTATTTCACCGCCGCCCCATCATGATATTTATTCCATTGAGGATTTGGCGCAGCTGATATACGACCTGAAAAACGCGAACAGAGCCGCGCGCATTTCCGTAAAGCTTGTATCGGAGGCAGGAGTGGGTACGGTTGCCGCAGGCGTGGCAAAAGCAGGCGCGCAGGTTATTCTCATATCTGGATATGACGGCGGAACGGGCGCGGCGCCGAAAAGCTCCATTCATAACGCCGGACTCCCCTGGGAGCTTGGCCTTTCGGAAACACATCAGACGCTTATAGAAAACGGACTTCGCTCCAGGGTGGTAATAGAAACCGACGGAAAATTAATGAGCGGACGTGACGTTGCCATAGCTTGCCTTTTGGGCGCGGAGGAATTTGGTTTTGCAACAGCGCCTCTTGTAACAATGGGCTGCGTAATGATGCGTGTATGTAACCTTGACACTTGTCCCGTAGGTATCGCGACGCAAAATCCGGAGCTTAGAAGGCGCTTTAAGGGAAAACCGGAATATGTAACCAACTTTATGTATTTTATTGCCGAGGAACTGCGTGAAATTATGGCAAAGCTCGGCATCAGAACCGTTGACGAAATGGTGGGCCGTTCCGAGCTTATACGTGTAAGAAAAAACAGTACGGCGCCTATGGCGAAATTTATAGATATGAGCAAAATTCTTTATAAGAACACAGGCGACGCCAAAACACGCTTCGATAAAAACGACCTTTATGATTTTAAACTGCGTGATACAATAGATGAGAAAATATTGCTGAAGGAATTTAAAAAACAACTGAAAACAGGTGAAAAAGCGGAAATAAAATTAAACGTTACAAGCACCGACAGAAGTATGGGAACAATTTTAGGTTCGGAAATCACAAAAAATTTCAAAAACACCTTGCCCGAAGATACTTTTACCGTCAGATGCAGCGGCGGAGGCGGTCAGTCTTTCGGCGCCTTTATTCCGAAAGGTCTGACTCTTGAGCTTTGCGGCGATTCAAACGACTATTTCGGAAAAGGGCTTTCCGGAGGAAAGCTTATAGTTTATCCGCCGAAGGAAAGCGGTTTCAAAGCGGAGGAAAATATAATTATCGGCAATGTGGCGCTCTACGGCGCAACAAGCGGAAAAGCATTTATAAACGGTGTGGCGGGAGAGCGTTTTTGTGTACGTAATTCGGGCGCGACTGCCGTATGTGAAGGTGTGGGCGACCACGGACTTGAATATATGACAGGCGGTATTGCGGTAATTTTAGGCGCTGTCGGTAAAAACTTTGCCGCTGGAATGAGCGGCGGTATTGCATATGTGTATGACCCTTCGCACACACTTTACAAAAATGTGAACAAAGCCCTTGTGACAACCAACGAAGTAAGCGAAAAAAGCGATAAAGAGCAGTTAAAATCATTGCTTAAAGAGCATTTTGCCGCAACATCATCACCAAAAGCAAAAGCAATTTTAGAAAATTTTGAAAATGAAGCAAGTAATTTTAAGATTATCGTTCCAAACGATTATAAAAAAATTCTTACTGAAATTTCAAAGGGAACGGCAAAGGGCTTGTCGCGGGAGCAGGCTGAAATCGAAGCGTTTTATAAAGTGACGGGAGGAGGAATTTGACATGGGAAAACCGACAGGATTTACAGAATATAAAAGAATGGCGAAAAAACGCATAGAGCCGCTTGAAAGAATAAAAAATTTTAATGAATTTTATATTCCTTTAAACGAGGAAACCCGAAAGGAACAAGCTGCAAGGTGTATGAACTGCGGAGTGCCTTTTTGCCAGTCCGGTATGATTTTAAACGGAATGGCAACAGGCTGTCCCTTAAATAATCTGATACCCGAATGGAATGACGCAGTTTATAAGGGCAACCTCGAAAACGCGCTTTCAAGGCTGCTTAAAACAAATAATTTTCCGGAATTTACGGGGCGTGTATGCCCGGCGCTTTGTGAAGCCGCCTGCGTAAACGGCAGGGACGGCGAAAGCGTAACCGTCCACGACAACGAGCTTTATATTATCGAAAACGGATATAAAAACGGTCTTATAAAGCCAAATCCGCCCAAAGTGCGCAGCGGCAAAAAGGTTGCGGTAATAGGCTCGGGACCTTCGGGGCTTGCGGCGGCGGACTGTCTTAATAAAAGAGGGCATCATGTAACCGTATTTGAAAAAAGCGACAGAATAGGCGGACTTCTAATGTACGGAATACCCAATATGAAGCTTGACAAATCTGTAATAGACAGAAAAGTGGATATAATGCGCGAGGAAGGAATAACCTTTAATGTAAACTCCGATGTGGGAAATTCGGTCAACGCGGAAAAAATATTAAATGAATTTGACGCGGTTATTCTTTGCTGCGGCGCAAACGAACCGAGAGATATTAACGTAAAAGGCCGTGACTGCGAAGGAATATATTTTGCCGTCGATTTTCTTACGGCAAATACAAAAAGCCTTTTAAATTCCGGCTTTTCCGATAAAAAATACTATAACCCGAAAGGCAAAAAGGTTGTGATAGTCGGCGGCGGCGATACGGGTAACGACTGCCTCGGAACATGTATCAGGCATGGCGCCGCATCTGTCCTGCAGCTTGAAATGATGCCAAAGCCGCCCACAGAACGGACAGAAAATAACTTATGGCCCGAATTTCCGAGAATTTTAAAAACGGATTACGGTCAGGAGGAAGCAATCAGCGTTTTCGGAGCAGACCCGAGAATTTATAAAACCACCGTAAAAGAAATTATAAGCGAAAAAGGCAAGATAAAAAAAATCAAAACTATTGAAGTGGAGTTTAAAAACGGGAAGCTGACGGAAATTGAAAATTCCGAAAAAATGATTGAAGCGGATATGATGATTATAGCGGCGGGCTTTGTCGGAACAAAAAAATATTTACCCGAAGCCTTCGGCGTTGAGCTTACGCCGAGAAGCATTGTAAAAACAGATGAAAGCGCTTTTGCGACAAATGTCAAAAAAGTGTTTGCCGCAGGCGATATGCATATAGGTCAGTCGCTTGTTGTAAGAGCAATTAACGAGGGCAGAAAGTGCGCAAAGGAAGTTGACGTTTTCTTAATGGGCTATACAAATATGATATAGGAGGTTACGATTTATGCAAACAAAATATATTTTTGTTACGGGCGGTGTTGTTTCGGGACTTGGAAAAGGCATTACCGCGGCGTCACTCGGCAGACTTTTAAAAATGCGCGGCTTAAAAGTCGCGTCGCAAAAGCTTGACCCTTATATAAACGTTGACCCCGGAACAATGAGTCCTTATCAGCACGGTGAGGTCTTTGTAACCGAGGACGGCGCGGAAACAGACCTTGACCTGGGGCATTATGAAAGGTTTATTGATGAAGATTTAAACAAATACTCAAACCTTACAACCGGTAAGGTTTATTGGAATGTGCTGAACAAGGAGCGAAAAGGTGAATATCTCGGACAGACGGTTCAGGTAATACCTCATATTACAAATGAAATAAAAGAGTTTATCTATAAAGTCGGGAAAAAAACAACTGCCGATGTGGTTATAACGGAAATCGGCGGTACAACCGGCGATATAGAAAGTCAGCCGTTTCTGGAAGCCATACGTCAGGTGGGGCTTGAAGTCGGTTACGAAAATTCGCTTTATATCCATGTTACCTTAGTGCCTTTTTTGAGCGGAAGCGATGAGCATAAATCAAAGCCCACGCAGCATTCCGTAAAGGAATTGCAGGGAATGGGAATCAAGCCCGATATTATCGTTCTGCGCTGTGACAGACCGCTTGAAAAATCAATTTTTGATAAAATTGCGCTGTTTTGTAACGTAAAACCCGATTGCGTAATAGAAAACCTTACCGTTCCCGTATTATATGAAGCTCCCATGATGCTTGAAAAGCATAACTTTTCGGAAATTGTATGCAGAGAGCTGAATTTATCTGCAAATCCGCTCGATATGTCGGAATGGCGCGATATGCTTAAAAAAATAGAAAACCGGGATAAAACCGTTAAAATCGGACTTGTCGGAAAATATGTCAGCCTTCACGACGCTTATTTATCAGTTGCGGAAGCTTTGCGTCACGCCGGGTATGATTACGGCGCGAAGATTAATATAAAATGGATAGACAGCGAAACCGTTACTGACGAGAACGTACAGGAGCTTCTGGGAGACTGCAACGGCATATTAATCCCCGGCGGCTTCGGAAACCGCGGAATAGAAGGTAAAATTTCAGCCTGCAAATATGCGCGTGAGAACAATGTGCCCTATCTCGGTATCTGTCTCGGTATGCAGATTGCGGTTATTGAGTTCGCAAGAAATGTATGCGGCATTTCGGACGCATCATCGGGAGAGTTTGAACAAACCGAAAACAAAGTGATAGATTTTATGGAGGACCAGTATGAAGGCCGCCAGAAGGGAGGAACCCTGCGTCTCGGCGCATACCCGTGTAAAATAAAAAGCGGCACGTTAATGGAAAAATGCTATAAATCCGAACTGATTTACGAGCGTCACCGCCACAGATACGAATTTAACAACAAATATAAAGATTTGTTTATTTCAAACGGATTATGTGTTAGCGGCACCTCGCCCGATGAAAAAATTGTCGAAACGGTGGAAATACCCGAAAACGATTTCTTTATCGGAGTGCAGTTCCACCCCGAATTTAAGTCAAGACCGAATAAGCCGCACCCACTTTTCAAAGGCTTTATCAAATCAGCTTTAAAAAACAAAACCCTATAAAATCACTCGCACCACGTTGGAACAAGTTGCGCTTGTTCCAATTTTTTTGTAAAAAATCAAAGTTTGCTTATATCGCTTGTTTATCATTTTTCAAAAAGGTCATAGCAAGGCGCTAGGCTTAAACGCAATTGCTGTCGCACAGCCCGACCATCAACCTTTTTTGGGATTAGTTAGAGGCATATTTGCTTATAGATGTTGAGTGTTATAAGATAATTTTCTTTTTTGCATAATACTTTTGTATGGATTTTGTTTTGTATAGCTCTAAAATATTTTACTAAAAATTTGCATAAATACTGATATTAAAAATATTTTTAAGAAAAAAGAAATTTTTTAAAAAAACACTTGACAAACATTAAAAAGTAGTGTATAATATATACTGTTGCACGGAAAGGACGGAAGCAATGTGGGCGCATAGCTCAGCTGGGAGAGCATCTGCCTTACAAGCAGAGGGTCATAGGTTCGACAAGCAGAGGGTCATAGGTTCGAGCCCTATTGTGCCCACCACACCCTTTCTATTAAGTAAGCACATGCATAAAATGGCCTGGTAGTTCAGTTGGTTAGAACGCTAGCCTGTCACGCTAGAGGTCGTGGGTTCGACCCCCATCCAGGTCGCCATTATTTTTATGCCTCTGTAGCTCAGTCGGTAGAGCAGGGGACTGAAAATCCCCGTGTCGGTGGTTCGATTCCGCCCGGAGGCACCAAAAAATAATATCTATGCGGGAGTGGCTCAGTGGTAGAGCGTCACCTTGCCAAGGTGAACGTCGCGAGTTCGAATCTCGTCTTCCGCTCCACTTGACAAAAGACGCATAGATTTGCGTCTTTTGTTTCTTTAAAAAGTATCTTTTGGCGCCATGGCCAAGTGGTAAGGCAGAGCTCTGCAAAAGCTTCACCCCCAGTTCAAATCTGGGTGGCGCCTCCAAATTAAAAAAAGTGCTGTACGCAGCAATATATGTACAGCACTTTTTTAAAAACAAACAAATAAATATACAGGGGTATAGCTCAGTTGGTAGAGCAGCGGTCTCCAAAACCGCGTGCCGTGAGTTCAAGTCTTACTACCCCTGCCAGACAAATTCCCGTGGAAACGGGAATTTGTCAGCTAAATCCGTCCTTACGGACGGGTGAAATCCGCTTCGCGGGTGAAATCACTTCGTGATGAAATCCGACTTCATCGGGTTAAAGAGGACGGATTTAATTTCACCAAAGGCGAAGCCTTTGATTTCATCCGAGGACAAAGTCCGAAGATTTCACCGTGAGCGCAAGCGAACGATTTCATTAAAACAATCATGTGGGGGTGTAGCTCAGCTGGGAGAGCGCGTGCTTCGCATGTACGAGGTCAGGGGTTCGATCCCCCTCATCTCCACCACGTCGCCGCAAGCTTTGTTTGCTTGCGGCGGCTTTTTATGTTACACAAAAAAGCCACCGGTGCGCTTACTCCGCTGCGGCTCCTTTTCGCAAAAAGTCACGCTCGGTTTTCCTACTCGTTTGTAAACGCACTCCGGGCGGCAAACTGTCGCTACCAACTTTTTGCGATTTTGGGCACATCCAAACCGGTAGGGTTTTTCATCGTCGGAACAGGTTTTATCTTGTTCCGATTTTTTATATATAGCTGTTGTTTTAGTACATTTCCTTTTGTTTTTGCTTTGGAATATTTTCGGAATAGGATAGAATATCACAAAAAAGAAAGAATAAGACATTTTCTTTTTAGATTATGTTTCGTATAATTTAAGCGTATATAAGATACGGTAAACTTGAACGAAAGCTTGGTGCTAAAAAGTTTCGGGAAACATTTAAAACGATAACCTGTGACAATGGTTGTGAAAATCTTGATTTTGATGGAATAGAGCGTTCTGCATTAACAAAACAAAGAAGAACTAAGGTTTACTATGCACACCCATATAGTGCTTGGGAAAGAGGGACAAATGAAAACACAAACAAACTCATCAGAAGATTTATTCCAAAGGGTGCTGACATCGGCGAATTCTCTCATGAGAGAATTAAGATGATAGAGCATTGGATCAATAACTACCCTCGTAAAATATTTAATGGGAAGTCAGCTAATGAATTGTTAAAAATGCAAGAAGTCGCTTAATAAATTTTGTGGACATTTTATATTGCAATTTATAACACTACCATTTTTTTTAATTAATACTTGACTTTTTCTTTTTTTATGCTATAATCAAAAATGAAAATAGCATAAATATTTTTGTGCTTTTTTTTCGACTGAATAACCGCCGAACCGCCAAGCTTAAAGCGGTTATTCTTTTTAATTTTTGCTATTGACTTTTTAAAAAATTCGTGGTATAATAAAAGCAAAGTAAGATGTTATTTCTTCAAAAGCTTAACAACTGTTATTAAAAGTAATACAGATGTAAAAAAGTGAAGAAATGCGGAAATTAATTCAAAATTTTTCATCTTGCTTTTTTTGATTGAGCCACCGCAGGCGGTTAAACCGCCTTTGGTGTTCGTAGGGCGTTTATTTTTTCTTCTGCTCATCAAGAAAATGTATTGCAGCAACAATAAAATTCAAGATGATAGCAGTAAATGTAAACGCCTTTTCTATTCGCTCAATCACTTAATAACCTCATTTCTTATTTGTTACTATAATTATACCACATTTTCACAACAAAACCAAATTGTGAACAGATGTTCGTAGCCCACAAATGGCTTTGTAGAGCCTTTTGTGGTTATTGAAACTATTTTATTTTTAAGCGATATGCACAAAAACACGCCTGAAAAAGTCAAACCACTTGATATTTATTGTTATTATGCACAATAAATCAGGCGGTTATAAGAGAACATAAGTTCGGAAAATGACTGTATAAAACAATTTAAAAGAAAATAATACAAGTTTCTTGTATCTTTAAAGCTTAAAAATTGTCATATAAAGTCTTGACTTTTTTATAAATATATGGTATAATTAAAAGTGAAAAGAAGCGACCGACCGAACGACATCGGCGGCGGCTCCGGTGAAAGAATAAAAAAATAAAAGCGGAAAAGATGAAAAGAGTACCAAAGAAATAACCGGTACTCTTATTTTATATTATTATATATCCTATTATAATAAATGGAGTGAAATAAATGAAAGTATTAATACAAGATATAAAAAACAGATCAATAGCAGTATTTGAAAAAGTTGGAGTAGGCAAAGAAGATGCCGAAATTATTACAGAGGTTCTTTTGGAAACAGAACTCAGAGGTGTTTTTACGCACGGATTTTTGCGTCTTGAAAGATACATAAATTGTATTAGAAGCGGTGGAATTAAAACTGACGGCAATTATGACGTTCTTTTTGACAGTCCGTCTTGGACTTCTATTGACGGTAATGATAACCTTGGTATAGTTATTTCATATAAGGCTAGGCGTTATTAATCATCGCCTTTACTACCAAACGGATATCTTATTGCTCCGTTTATCCGTTTTACTTCCTCAACGCAGTCGGCATGAAAGTCATCAACATCTTCAGGCTCAATATTAAAACCTTTAACTATTCAGAGATTTTATATGCTTCATTGTAATTTTTACTCTGTCTGATATTTTAACAGTCCCAATTCCAAATATTGAGGTATGCAAGGTGTCGTTAATCGGTTTTTTCCAGTATTCGGGTATGCTGTGGGCACCGTTTGCCATTCCCAGAATTGAGCCTACCGTTGCTCCGTTACAGTCTGTGTCAAATCCCGTTTCAACTGCCATACAGACAGACTTGCCGTAATCACCTTTGCCATAAAGCAGTGATGCCGTAACAATCATCGCATTAGGAATTGTATGACACCAGCCGTGTGATGTATATTCATCATATTTCTGATGAATTTTATCAAAAATAGCTTTTTGCGATACTCCGGTTTGAAAACTATCGACAACCGTCATAATATCTTCATAAAGTCTTGATGTATATGGAATTTCGGAAAGGCCAATTAATATTATGTTTTTAATATTATTTGTTACTGCTGCCGCAGCAAGCATAGCAGCTATAAACATTTCTCCGTAGATTCCGTTTTTAGTATGAGAAATTGATGCGTCTCTCCACGCCATTTCAGCAGCAAGTCCGGGATTTCCGGGATTGATATATCCGAAATAATCACCCCTTATCTGTGCGCCGATCCATTCTCTGTATGGGTTTTTATACATCGCAGATTGCGGCGGTCTGTATCCTTTTACAAAATTACACCAGGCGACTCTTTCGGCTGTGAAGTATGCATCTTTACACTGATATTCAAGCCAGGCTTGCGAAACATCGTCCGGGGTGAAATTCCCGCCATATTTATCTATAATCAGCTGCGCCAGAACAACATAGTTTGTATCGTCATCAACGGGCATACCGTCAATCTCATCTGCATACATTCTTCCGGCAAAAGGGAAATTGTATTGTTTACATATTTCATTATTAATATCTGTTTTATAAATATATCTGTGCATAGGATAATTACCGGAGCTTTTCAAAAAAGGTATAAGCTCGTTCGTCTTTATACCTTCAATTGTTTTTCCAAGCATGCATCCGCAAATTCTGCCTATCCATGCACCGTAT
Organism: uncultured Ruminococcus sp.; assembly: GCA_902784805.1. Taxonomy (GTDB): domain Bacteria; phylum Bacillota; class Clostridia; order RUG12999; family RUG12999; genus RUG12999. The sequence continues at coordinate 35,579 of CACZWD010000011.1, forward strand.
ATTTTGTCTTCTGACAGTTTTTCGTTTTCCTTATTTACAGAATAGTGCTTTTTTCTCAAACATTTAATTTTTTCAAGTTCTGAAGGCTCCTGATACTTATAGTTATCTTTTTGTTTCGCGTTTATAACAACCTCAAACAAAACATCTCCGATTTTGTTTTTGATTTCATTTTTGGCAGTCTCTCAGCGGCATCAAACACATCCTTATATACCTCAATATCCAGTCCTTCCTCAACAGATTGCTTGTACTCAATGTTCAGCGTTGAAGGGTAAAACTCCCAATCATGGATGCTTGCATATTGAGGCTTTATTATCTTATCATATGACAATTCTTCAACAAGACGCTTACCTCTGCCCAAAATTAATGTATCAAGCGAAATATCAAAATACTTTGAAATTTCAATAATTTTTGATATATCCGGAACAGACAAGCCACTTTCCCATTTTTGTACAGATTGACGGGAAACATTAAATTTAGAAGCAAAATCTTCCTGTGACATTTTAGCGGTTATTCTTAATTTGTAAATAGTGTTTTTTATTTCCATGTTAAATAAGCCTCCTTTTTTTACTATTTTTATTAATTATATATTAAAAACACAAATTATGCAACAAATTGTTCGTTGCATAATTTGCAACCGACAGTTGCCAATAAAAACTCATAAAAAGTGAAGTTATAGACGATACAGCATACTATGGAATTTGAATATTTCAAGCTGATGCTCTTAATTGCATATTGCTCTTTTGCTTTTTTTAACAAAAGCAATACCACAGAAATCTGAATAAGTCAAGCAGAAAAATAAAAAAGTACATAATTTTCATAAAAACTGGCTTCAAGATGTTGACAAATGTGAAAAACAGATGTATAATTTATTATAGAAAAAAGCAGTCGGTTGAACGGTTCGCCAATATAATGAACTGAATGTTAGTCGCTACATTGATGGTGTAGGCGACTAACATGTTTTTATGTGAAAAATAATCAAAAATTAATATTCTTAATATGTATTTTTCATAAGCAACACCCCTTTTTTCATTATTTAATAGGGTTTAGGGGCGAGCCGTTCACGGAATGTTCATTTCAAGACTGCCTGTTGGATAAATCCGACTTTTATATTATACCAAATACACCAAAAAATATATATTTTCAATACTTTTTTGACAATTTTTGAGAAACAAAATAAAAACTAAAATTATTAAAATCAGATGTTATAGTATCTAAAAGATATTACAATATCATCAACAAATCATCAAAAGGCGTGAAAATGTAATTTTGATGTGACATAAGTGGTCAAACGAGGAGAAAAGAATGAAAGATTTTCTTATACTGACAGGATTTCCAAAACCGCGTGCCGTGAGTTTAAATCTTACTACCTCTGCCAGACAAATTCCCGTAAAAATGGGAATTTGTCATCTAAATCCGCTTCGAGGGTGAAATCACTTTGCGGTGAAAACCGAACCAATTATCCTATATCATATTCAGAAGATACTGAACAAAAGAAGACTTTTATTAATTCAATATATCATGGGCTATGACACAAAGGAGGATTTTTATGGAAGCGTATGCTTATTATGAATATTATAATTTTAACGGCGCGAACTTTTTCACTATAATTCTCAAACCGAACAGGATTGGAAAATTTCCCGTTGTGGTTACACGTTCGCCGTATGTGAGCGGAGCTGAGGAAAAATCCGAAGAAGAGTTGGTCGATCAATTTAAAAATGGGAATATTCCATGGGTGGAAAATAACTATGTTCTCATATTTCAGCATTGCAGAGGGCGAGGAAAGAGTTCGGGAGAATTTGTTCCATATATTTACGAACGCGAGGACGGTCTTTCACTGAGGGATTGGATACGAAAACAAAACTTTTATAACGGACAGATATTTTTGCTTGGCGGAAGTTATACGGCCTCGCTTCATTACAGCACGGCACCTTTTGAAGAAGATATAAAAGGTGCGGTTTTTCGTGTTCAGGATAGCGAGCGATATCGTTTATGGTATCGTAACGGAAATATGCGAAGAGGGCATGCAAATTGGTATTTTAACCTTTACAAGGACAAATCGGATTTTAAAAAGGTTCATGACATGGAATCGTTTTCCGAATTACCCATAAAAAATTTGTCCGAAAGAGTTTTGGGAGAGCGGGCTGAAGATTTTGAACAAATGCTTTCAGCGCCTGGTTTTGACCATCCTTTCTGGAAGACGCGTTTTGGAGGAAATGAGGCGCGAAACGCCGTGTCAGCGGCAAATATTCCAATTTTGCTGACTACGGGATATAACGATTTTTATGTGGGAGGCATATTTAAAATGTGGAACGAAATGGAACAGGAAACAAAGGAAAAATGTGCTTTGATCGTTTCACCGTATAACCATGGAGATTCCTATGATGCTGAAAACGGTATTGGTTTTCCAAGCGGCTCCATCGCAGAGCAATTCGGAAAGAATTATCTTATAAAATGGTTTAATGCAATAATTAAAAATGAAAAGCCGTTTGTAAAAACAGGCAAGATCACATATTACCGAACTTTTGAAAATACATGGGAAACAGATTTTTATTCCGTAAAAACAGAGGAAATCGTTGTGCCCTTGATCGGTGGAGAGAAAACCTTGGTTTATAATCCTGAAGATCCGCCTGAATTTCATCCTGAAGGTGTTTGGATGGATGCTCCGGGTAAACGAGAGGATGTCATAACTATATACACCAACCCCGCGGAAAAAGATGTTTTTGTAAAAGGGCAGATCAAGGCAAAACTTACTGTTCAATCCGATTGTGACGATACGTCATTTTATATTATGATAGGCATACATACCGAAAAGGGGGATTATGCTTTAAGACATGATATTACTTCGTTGTTGTACCAAAAAGGACGCTATGAAAAAAACGAAAAAGTTGTTTTGAATTTTGTGTTTGATGCGTATGCTTTTGCCATGAAAAAAGGACAATGTTTAAGAATAGATATTGCTCCCACCGATAAAAATACGTATATATGCCATAGGAATCAAAAAGGCGATTACAGCTTAATCGAAAGCTATAAAACAGCGACCAATAAAGTGTTTTTAGACGAATCTGTTTTGATTTTAACAATCGAAAAATAGTTTTTGATTGACATGATGGGTTTACGAGGCGTTTTTGGTTCAATGCCGTTTTTGCAATTGTTTTTAGTATCTAAAGCACTTGGTTTTTTCACAAAAGCGGTCAATTTAGATTTAATCTAAATTGACCGCTTTTGTTGTATGCCCCCTGAGTAAGGATTGGTTTTTTTGTATAGTATAATTATAGTTGATGATGAAACTGCTGCTTATGAATTATAAAGAAAAAGTAAAAAACGTGTTCCGTACCGCTGCTTGTCGCATTTTCAAAACGCCGTGCCGTATAACGGATTAGAGACCAAAATGGCATAGAAAAATTGTCACCTAAAATGTACAAAATCATCGTATTGAAAACAGAACATGATAATGATAAAATACATATAGATAGAAATATACTTACGATGTTGAAAAAGTGTATTCTGTGTCTCTGTTTCATACACGAAAAACGGACTGAGCATACTGTTTTTTAAAAAAATATTAAGGATAGTGACGGACTATGATAAAAGATATGAAATTCAGTAAGGGAAAAAATGAGATTTCCGTTAAATATATATTGCCCGTAAGAATAATAGGCTGTGATAACGCTGAAAACGCGGAGGTGCTTTTAAAAGACCTTCCTTCACAGGCAATTCGCGGCGGTGAGCCGGAGTGCGCCGTTTTACATAGGGGCGGATATATGCTTTTTGATTTCGGCACGGAGCTTGCCGGCGGTATAACCGTTACGGTGCGTTATCTTAAAGAGGACGAAAAAGAGGAAAGGAAAAATCCGAACCCTTCACTCAGAGCGGTATTCGGGGAAAGCGTCTCGGAAGCAATGAGCGCGCGCGGTGAAAAGAATTTTGTAAATGACCACAGTATGCGTGATATCACAAGAGAATACGGATTTATGTCAACATTTAGGATAGGACAGACGGGATTCAGGTTTGTCAGACTCGAATCGTGTGACGCCGATATTGAAATACTTGCCGTAAAGGGCGCGTTTGAATATCGTGATATACCGTACATAGGTGAATTTTCCTGTAATGACAAAAGACTTGAAGAAATCTGGAATGTGGGCGCTTATACGGTTCATCTGAATATGCAGGATTATTTATGGGACGGCATTAAAAGGGACAGAATGGTTTGGATTGGTGACACACATCCCGAAATGCTTACAATATGCAGTGTTTTCGGCAGTAATGAATGTGTTACAAAAAGCATGGATCACACAAGAGATATAACGCCTTATACAGAGTGGATGAACGGGCATTTAAGTTACAGTATGTGGTGGGTTGTACTTCAGCGTGACTGGTATTTTCAGAGTGGAGACAAGACATATCTTGAAGAAAACAAAGAATATCTCTTTAACTTGCTTGAAAGAACGATTTTATTAATAGATGAAAGCGGCAGCTTTACATATGACGGTCATATGTTTGTGGATTGGAGTTCAAACGACACTTCTTATGCAAAATCAGGGGTAATAGCGACCGTTGCGCTTGCGCTTAAAAACGGCGCCGAGCTTGCGCGTATTTTGAGTAATGACTTGCTTGCGGAAAAGTGTATAAAGGTTTATAACAGAATAGACAGAAGCGAATTAAAATATGACGGAAACAAGCAGGTAGCGGCGCTTGTTGCTATTTCCGGTCTTGAACCGGCTGAAAAAATTAATAAAAATATTCTGTCAAAAGATCCGCTTGGAGGACTTTCAACATTTTTGGGCGGCTATGTTTTGCAGGCAAGAGCGGAAGCAGGAGATATGGAAGGCGCGCTTGAAATAATACGTAAATATTGGGGTGCGATGCTTGATTTTGGCGCGACAACGTTCTGGGAGGATTTTGATTTGTCTTGGACGGAGAACGCCGCGCCGATAGATGAACCTGTACCGGAAGGCAAAAAGGATATTCACGGCGATTGCGGAAAATTTTGTTATAAACAATTCCGTCACAGCCTTTGCCACGGCTGGGCAAGCGGTCCTACGTGGTTTTTGTCAAGATACGCGCTTGGTGTAAGGATATTAAAGCCGGGCTGCAAAAAGCTGCTTATAAAACCATATCTTGCAAATCTTAGCCACGTAAAGGGGAAATATCCCACACCGTACGGCATAGTTACAGTGGAGCACACAAGGGATGCCTTTGGGAACATAAAAACCTCAGTTGACGCTCCGAAGGAAATAGAAATAGAAATTTTTAACAGTTGATTGCAATATTGTTTAAAATAGTCACCATATTAAATAAGGGCTTTCCATTTGATTTATGCTAAATGTACAAAAATATATTTTTTAAAAAGGTTAATTTTATCTACTAAACAGATAAAGATTGTAACCTTGTAATTTTGTTTTATTAATGTTATAATATTAATATAAGAAATTATTATGGCTTTTTATGCAAAATTCATAAAAAAGGATTATGATTTTAACGCAAGTTAAAATATAAAAAGGAGTGTAAGCTTTACATTTCCGAAAAAAATTTAAAAATTTTTATCAGGAGGGAATTAATATGAAATCAAGGAAAATCATTAGTTTGGCAGTTATGACAGCTATGGCTATGACGCTTGCCTTCAGCGTAATGTGCCGGGAATGAGAATTAAAGGCGACAAAACGACAAATCCTGAAGTTAAAAGCACATATGAGCTTAAATTCGCAAGTCCTGTTGCGGAAGGCAAGCCTGCCCCCGAAGTCATTATAGATTTCGGACAGGCGGCAAAAATTTGCGGGCTCGGTACAGCGGGACTTCATGGTAAAATAATTACACCGGATTTCGGTACATTTTTAAGATTTGTTTTTATTATTACAGACGCGCCTCTTGAATGTGATAAGCCTTTTGAGGGCGAAATGTGTGATGGCTGTGGTGAGTGTATAAAAGCTTGTCCGGGTAACGCGATAAGCAAAGATGGTACGGATTCGTGGCAATGTTCTGTATATTATCGTGGCGCGCATAAATCAAACCCATTTATGAAAGATGATTTTTTGAAAGACAACCCCGAACATGAGGCAATATTAAACGGCGAGAAGCGCTTTGACAGCGAAAGCGCAAAAGAAATATACCCGTCGCTTCGTTTTCTTCCCGAAACGCATTTTGGATATGTGCCGTGCCTTTGCGGAAAAAAATGTGAGATTGTGTGTACAAAGCATATAATGCAGAAATACAGCCGTAAGGGGGAAAAACAATGAAAAATCAAATTACCGAATGCGCCAAAAAATATGATGCCGATATTGTTACCTTTACATCATCAAAGGATTTTCCGGAAGATGACGCTATATTTAAAATATTTCCCGAAGTAAAAACAGTTATCGGACTTGGTTTTCGTGTGCTTAGGGGAATGTACCGCGGCGTGGAGGAAGGAACGGTTTATTATCAATATACGACAATGGGTGTTGAAAATTTAGAGGAAACCGTTATGCCTTACGCAATGCTTCATGTCGCGAATCTTCTTGAACGGGAGGGCTTTACGGCGCTTCCTCAAAGAAGGCATCAGACAATTATGAAAGAGGAGGACAGCACAAATCCGGAAGTCGATTATACGGATATTTTCAGAGGAATAACGGCTGAGAATCAGATGAATTTTGAAAATGCCGCCGTAATTTGCGGTATAGGCGAAAAAGGTTTCGGAGGAAGAATATTAAATAAAGAATACGGTCCTTTTTTAAGATATTGTTTTGTGCTTACCGATGCCGAAATTGAGCCAACCGAAAAAATAACATACAACCTTTGCGATAATTGCGGAGAGTGTCAAAAAGCTTGTCCGGGTAAAGCAATAAGTGAAGATGGCGTCACGGACCCGTGGATATGTGCGGTGTATTATAACGGCGCTAACGGAAAGAAAAACCCGTTTATGCCGCCCGACGCTTTCGCGCATTTTGAGAATAAAATGGATATTATAAACGGCGACGCTGTTTTTGACAGCGAAGAAGCCAGGAAAATTCTTGACAATATCTATTTTTATCCTCCCGCAAAGCATTTTTACCGTACTTCAATATGCGGCAGAGCGTGCGACAGAGCTTGTTATATTCATCTTGAAGAAAAAGGGCTTCTTTCAAAAAAATTCAAAAAGAAATTCCGTAACGGAGATGATTGGGAGCTTAGCACAAAGCAGTATATAACGGGCAAGAGAGAAAAACCGTGGATATTTACGGAACAAGAAAAAAATAAGTAATAATTGCGGTAATATTTGTTGGATTTTTAGGCTGTGGAAATAAAATCATTTTCATAGCCTATTTTTTAAAAAGTAAAAATATTTGCATTTTAATCAAAAATAATAAATAAAGTTCTTGATTTTACAGTAAAAATAATGTATAATTTTTATATACAAACAGAAAGGCGCAAATAAAAATGAATGCAAGCGGTTATATCAGGGAGAATCATTCGTCTATGTATTGCGAGAGAGAAAAACGGAATTTCCGCCGTCAAATGACTCATTCGCATATTCATAACGTTTATGAGCTGTATTATCTTTTTGACGGCAGGGTTCAATATAATATTGACGGTGAAACCTACGACCTTAAAGCCGGCAGCTTTGTTTTTATTTCAAAGGAAACGCCTCATAAAACGACTGCTTTTACTTCACATCACGAGAGATTTTTAATAATGTTTAATGATGAAAATCTTCCTGTTGAAGCGCTTTCCGAGTTTAAAAAAATTATTATAGGAAGACATCTTGTCTTGCCCACCGATAAAAAATATAAATTTGAATTGATTTTGGCGGATATTGAAAAAGAAAAAAAGATTAACGATAAATACAGCGAAAAAATGATTGAACGGTATTTGTATCGGCTTATTGTTTTTATTATAAGAAACCATAGAAGCTTTTACGATGAGTCTGATAAAAAAATTCCTCCGTATATAGACGAAATATCAGAATATATATCGAAAAATTACGCAAAGGATATTACGCTTGCTTCAATCGCAAAGACGGTTCATATGAATGAATCATATATGTCAAGGCGTTTCAGAGAGCTTACAGGAACTAACATAAGTGAGCATATAAACAGCGTCAGAATAAGAGAAGCAATAAAATTGCTTCTGGAAACGGATTATTCCATTACGGATGTTGCGACAAAATGCGGCTTTAATAATGTAAATTATTTTGCGGCGGTTTTTAAAAAAATGCTTGGAACCACGCCGCTTAAATATAAAAACGAAAATAAGGATGTGGATTTTTATGAAATTTGAAGGGGGAAAAGTTTCGGATATTAAGCTTGCTTACATAGGAGGCGGCAGCCGCGGCTGGGCATGGGGACTTATGAGTGACCTTGCCGCAAGTGATGATATATCGGGAAGCGTGAGCCTTTATGATATTGATATGGATGCCGCAAAGAGAAATGAGATAATAGGCAACAAATTTTCAGAGCTCAAAGACGCAAAATCGGTATGGCGTTATTCCGCAGTAAATACACTTAAAGAGGCGTTGGACGGAGCTGATTTTGTTATAATTTCTATTTTGCCGGGTACTTTTGACGAAATGGAATCAGATGTTCATACGCCCGAAAAATACGGTATTTATCAGTCTGTCGGGGATACAACGGGACCCGGAGGAATTATAAGGGCAATGCGCACCGTTCCGATGTATGAGGGCTTTGCGGAAGCGATTAAAGAGTATTGTCCGAGCGCATGGGTAATAAACTATACTAACCCGATGACTCTTTGCGTTAAAACGCTTTACAGAGTTTTCCCTGAAATAAAAGCGTTTGGCTGCTGCCATGAAGTTTTTGGAACCCAAAGCTTCCTCGCGAAAATTGTAGAAAAAAAGCTTGGGATAAAAGATGTTAAAAGAGATGAAATAAAGGTAAATCCGGTAGGCGTAAATCATTTTACATGGCTTACAGAGGCTAAATACAATAATATTGATTTGTTTCCCTTATACAAAGCTTTTTGTGAAGAAAACAAAGATGGATACAGCGATGGCGCTGTGGAAGATAATTGGATGAACAATTTTTTTGAAAGCGAACAGAAGGTAAAAATGGAGCTTTTCAGAAAATTCGGCTATATTGCGGCGGCGGGCGACAGACATCTTGCTGAATTTTGCGAGGGAAAATGGTATCTTGAAAACCCGGAAAGAGTAAAAGAAATGCATTTTGGCTTAACGCCTGTATTGTGGAGAAAAAATCAGCTTAAAGAAAGGCTTGAAAAAAGCGAAAGATTAGTTAGCGGTGAGGAAAATGTTGAGATAAAAGGCACTGGCGAGGAAGGTGTAAATCAGATAAGAGCCCTGCTCGGACTCCATGACCTTGTGACGAATGTCAATATTCCAAACGCAGGACAAATTCCAAACCTTCCTTTGGGCGCGGTTGTCGAAACAAACGCCGTTTTTCGCTCCGGCAGCGTTACACCTGTTTTTGCGGGGAAAATACCAAAATCAATTTATCCGCTTGTTTCAAGAGTATGCGGTGAGCAGGAGCTTGTTTCGGAAGGCATAGCCGAAAGAAATCCGGGCAAGATTTTATCCGCTTTTATAAATGACCCGCTTGTAACATGTTCCGTGAGTGACGCTGAAAAATTGTTT